>JBMOIK010000134.1:0-9630 GCA_049317365.1 Rectinemataceae bacterium
CTGCCTCAGCCAAGTCTGCCGCGGCCAAGGCTGCCTCAGGGAAGGCCAAGGCCGTCGTGCCCACACTGACCCTGGCCAAGCCGATACTCATCAAAAAGCAGAAATAGCCATATCGTTGACCTGCCGTGGCCGCCTCCCCTGGGCGGCCCGGCGTCTCGACCCGCCCCTGCTGGCCCGACCCGGTCGAGGTGATGCGGAACTCCTACCCGTTCAGCTACTCATTCCCCTGTCCTGCCCCACCCGTATCCACGTCAGCTCGTGACGGTTGTGCCAGAGGTGGACCACCCGCGAGCCGGGAATCGCGGCGAAACGCTCTGTCGTGACGCGGTCGAAGTCTGTGCCTTGCATCTTTATGGTGCAGATCATGTTTTTCGCGAGGCCCGACTCCAGCCAGCCCTCCACCCAGGCCAGGAGGGCCGGCGGATAGCAGATGACATCGGAGCAGAGCCAGTCGATGGGGCCTATGTCGGCAGGCCTGGCAGCGAAGGCATCGCCCTTGCGCGACTCGACGCCGGGCATGGCGGCGATGCGGGGGTCCAGCTCTGCCCTGTCGATGGCCAGCACCGAGGCGCCGAGGCCCGCGAGTGCCCAGGTCCAGCCACCGGGGGCGGCACCCGCGTCGAGGCAGCGCTCGCCCGCCTTCGGGAGGACTCCCGCCAGGAGAAGGGCTTCCCAGAGCTTGCGGTAGGCCCGGCTTGGTGGGCCCTCGTGGTCCTCATCGAACTCGAATTCACCGTTGGGAAAGGGACTCGAACACTCAGGTGATGCGAGGAGGAGGCCCTCGTCGAGGAGGGTGAAGGCTCCCATCGGGACGTCTGGAACGGCGAAGGGAAAGGGCTTGGGCTTCACAGGCAAGGGGGGGAGCTTTTCCGCTATCAGAGCCGTACGGCGGTTGAGGCGGGCGGGGAGGGGAGCCCAGTTCCTCTGTATTCCTCGAAGCTTGTTGGCTGCATCGCCGATCGATGAGAACTCTATGAGGAGGGGCTTTTCCCAGACGTTGCGCGTCCACCAGGTGCGGCGGCGCTCCCCGAGGACAGTGACCAGCTCCCCGTCAACCCGGTCGTGGTCGCCGAGTTCGCCCTGGAGGTGATCGAGGAAGCCCCGGGCTGCGTGGTAGCAGAACCCCCCAAGTTCGCGTGCGTGGCCCGATTGCGGCTGGCCCAATTCTAGATGAGCCTGCGTGCGCGGGCTGCCGCCACGATTTCCCGGTTCCAGCGGTTCGCCTCGAGGTACTGGTTTTTCATGCCCGCTTCTTCGAGGTGCATGGTACGGATCTGGAGGGACTTCCAGGCACGGGAGAGGAGGGTCCCTGGATCGGAGGGCGGGTTTTCCACCGACTCGCACCAGGTGAAGGCGTAGAAGTCATAGAGGTGGGCCTGGGGATGGATGGTCGCCAGCCTTCGTTCCCGGGTCCGCGAGGTGATTTCATAGAGGGACGCCGGATCGCCCGAGGCCATGGCCCGTGCGTAGGAGGCGAAGACCGCGGCCTGGTCAGAGAGGTAGGGAGACCTGCTGCCGAAGCCCATGCAGGGACCCTCGATGAAATCGAAACCGGAAGCCCAGGACAGGCGGTCGATGGGGTGGAATTTCCGCTCCTGGATCAGCGAGGGAACGGATTCGGCAAGCCTGGCGGCCTCGTTCCAGTGTCCGTTCCAGGCTACCGACTCGGCGAGGAACCAGGCTGCCTCGGCGTCATCGACGCGTGCTGACAGGATGTCTGCCGCCCGCTCTCTGTATCCGTCGTAGGCAGCTGAGCGACCGATCCAGACCTCGGCCCTGAGCCGGGCTTCCGCATTGCCCAGGTCCTGCGCCGAGACAGCCACCTTCCTGAAATGCTCGCCTGCATCGCCATATTGTCCCAGTTCGAAGGCCAGACGACCGGCAAGGAAGCTTGATCCGAGCTCCCAGTCGGGCCTGAAGGCCCGGCTGGCCATCATCCTGGCGCGCTCCTGCCAGGTCATGGCCCTGCGGAGGTCTCCGAGGGTGAAGGAGGCGCCAGCGGCCGATAACGCGGCAAAAAAGGATTCAAGGTAGTCGGGCACCTGGTCAGCCATCTCGACGGCATTGGTCAGGTAGTCGCAGCCTTCCTGTACCTGCCGCGCGGCGAGACTGCAGAGGCCGAAAAGCCGGTGCGCCCTGGCCTCGGTGCGGTGCGCCCCGAGCCGGTGGAGGGTCATCAGCGCCTGGCGGACACTGGTCGCGGCGGTGACGCTCTCGCCCCGGGAATAATCGTAGGTTGAACGAGAAAGAATGAGTATGGCCGTCTCGAGGGTAGGCGATCCCGCATCGGCGACTGCCTTCGCGAAGGCGGCGATGGCCTCGGAGGCGCCCTCACCATCGGGCTCGGCCATGGCCTTCACGAGGGGAAGGTAGACTGCGAAGTGGGGTGGGTCGAGGCGCGGCTCGTTGGCTTTCGAAGGGCCAAAGGCTTCGTCGGCGGCGATGCAATCGAGGAGGAAGGTCGCGTGGTTGGCATCGGGAAAGCCGATTTCTGAAAGGCGTTCATGGAGGGCGATCGAGGGGATGATCTGCTTTTTCCTGTACAGGCTGAGGAGCTGGGCCAGGAAGGCCCTGTCTATGTCCAAGAGGTCAAGATCCTGTGAGGCTATGGCTTCTTCGACCTCACGCCTCGCGATCCTCGGCCGCGTCCCCTCCTCGATGAGACCGAGGGTCTCGAGGGCGGACAGGATGATGGGCCTGATCCCGGCCTTGAATCCGGTGGCATCGAGGAAGGCCTCATAGGCGCTGTCGTCCAGGACATCATCAGCGAGACTGATGACCCGCAGGTAGGCGGCGAATTCTCGGGGCCAGCTTTGCAGGGCTGCTATGATCAGGTCCTTGGTCGCGATGCTCCCCCCTTCGAGGCGCGCCCGAGTCACCGGGGAGTCCTCCCGGGCAAGGCGCATGGCGAGCCGGAGCCGGAACCATTCCCCGCGCGCTGTCGCTGCAAGGAGGGGAGCCAGGCTTGGCTGGCCGAGAGCCAGGGCTCCTTCCCGTGCTGCATCCGCAAGCTCGGAGGGGCGGGGTGGGCTGACCTTGAGCGTCTTTGTCCCTATTCCTGAAAAGCCACTCTGGCTTTCCCTTCCGATGGCCACGAGCATCGGCATTGCCCCGTCAGGGCCCTCCGAGCTTCCATCCCCGATCGCTGCTTCAAGGAGACGCAGACTCTCGGTTGGGAAGGCGTCGAGGTTCTCGATGAGCACGATGGATGCATTGCCGCTGCCTTCAGGATCCTCCGGCTTCCGCAGGGTAAACAGGCGCTCCCTGATGGCACGCGAAAAATCCGCGAAGATGGCTGGGGAGATGACCTCCCTGAAGGGGGAGGTCTCCACGAAGCGGGCGGCGCGGGCCGCGGGCGTGGTATCGGACTCGGCCGGCGGGATACCCGAGATGAAGGGGTGGAGGGGAGTCCTTCCGGGAAGGGCTGCGATCACGTAGGGTGGTGCGTCCCGGGGTCCTGCCTCGCGGATGGCGGCGTTGACCAGGGGGGAGACTACATCGTCAGGACCCACCACTACGAGGATTTTCCGCGTTCCCCCTGCCGCGCGCTGCTGCCTGAGCTCATCGGCCATGCCCGCGAGGGCGGAGGCGTCAGGACCCGGAGTAGACCATCCCTGGGGCACGACGGGCGCGGCGACCTTGAAGGCCAGCACGGGGACTGCTTCCCCCCCCTGTCCGCACTCGAGGTACTCCCTGAAACTCTCGGTGACTCCGGCAGTGGCGAAAGTCCCGTCCTCATCGATCCGGAGCCAGAGCCGCTCGAAGTCGATCACCGCGTCCTGCGGCTCCTCCTCGGTCCGGTCGATGACCAGGACCCATCCATGGAGTCCAGGAGCGAGGCGAGCGAAGATCCGACCTATCTTGCGGAGTGATTCGGTGGCGCGGAGTTCCGCGCATCCGGCAGGTTCCGAAAAGGCGAGGAGGAGGCTTTCCTCTGTCGAATGGAAGGAAGCGCCCATCTCGCGGGCGACCTTCCTGAAGGCCGCCTCGATCTCCTCGGGAAGCTCGGGCACGGTCGCACGGAGCTGGCGGCGATAGGACAGGCGCGCAAAGACGATGATCATTGGTTCTCCCAGGGCCAGGGCCCTCGATTGAATATCGAACCCGAATCCCCTGGACATTACTGCGCCCTGTTTTTCCGGGGCTGTTTCGGAAGTTCGCTGTCGTTGACGCCCCTGTACCCGGATGCTAGACTGAAACAGCCGGTCGGGACCATTTCCGGAAATCCTGCAAATTCAGCAAGGAAAGCCACATGGACTGGGAAGGTATCGCCCGCAGCCTGAATGGGCCCGAACTCGTCAAGCTCGTACTGGCCATGATCCTCCTTGTAGCCTTTGTTTTCTGGCAGCGCAAGGAAACGGAAGGCACGATGGTCGGCTACATCGTAGTAGCCCTCTTTCTGGTCGCCCGCGAAGGGCTGTGCGTGCTGTTTCCCTATCCTGACCTGTACCGGGCCTCAGACCTGGTCCTCCTCGCGCTGCTCGCCTTCGTCTTCGTACAGCCTCTCGGCACAAGCCTCCTGCTCTTTGTCTTCACTGGCATCTCAGCCCTGGCAGGTATCCTCCTCTGTCTCGGCAGCTCACTGGGCTTCCACCCCCTGCCTTCGCTTGCCTACCTCGTTGCCGGACTTGGACCAGTAGGCATACTGTTTTTCCATGGAGCGGGGCATCCGGAACGTGCCGGGGGCCATGCGCAGCAGCTTATCCGCACGATGCGCTACACCCTCGCGACCGCCTCCCTGGCCTACCTCCTTGCCGGTGCCATCCTCGGCCCGGCGAGCCTCTGGTTCCAGACCCTGGCAGTATGGGCCTTCTATTCGGCCCTCTCCGTCATAGGCTTTGCCTACAGCGACATCATCCGCGCCGAGCTTGTCTCGGCGGTCGAATACTACGAGGAGTCGGTCGACTCGCTCTATGAGCTTTTCATGGCTACCGGTTCGGTGATCAAGGCGGGATTCTCCCTCCAGGAAGTGCTCGACGGACTTCTGGAGATATCGATCGAGCGCAGCGGCGCCGACGGCGGCATGGTCCTTCTCACCGAGGAGTTCGAGGAAATCGTTGCGGTGCGCGCCGTCCAGGGGCGCTTTCCACCGCCCTTCAGGCTTCCCGAAAGCCTGCCCAGGGACGAGGAACGGGTTGTTGCGTACATGCGCCACGCCCGTTTCCGCATCGGCGAGGGTCTCATCGGCCAGCTGGCCAAGGAAGGCAGCGAACTATTCATCGCCGACGCCGACACGGATCCCCGCATCCCACGGAACGGCGAGGAGGAGTGGCTCCGCCTGCGATCCCTCATTGTCGCACCCCTTGTCGCAAGGGACCACGTCATCGGCCTTCTCCTTGTGTCGAGAGTCCAGGACGAGCCCTTCAGCGAGCGCGACTTCGACCGGGTCAAGCTGCTGGCTAGTTTCGCTGCAATCGCCGTTTCCGACGCCTTCACCTTCGTCGAGGCCGCCGAGCGCGGCGATAACGAGCGCGATGCCGTGATAGCCGAGGAGATCCAGCGCACGGTCGTTCCCCGCGCTCTTCCCGAGCTGCCCGGCTTCCAGGTAGGGGTGTTCTCGAACCCGGCACGCGGTGTCTGCTCGGATTACTACGACATCATACGGATCAAGGCCAAGCGCTCCCTCGTGGTCTTTGGAGACGTCTCCGGCAAGGGGGTCGCGGCCGGCCTCGTCATGGTGATGGTCCGCTCGATCCTCAGCCTCATAGTCCATGCCGCCAAGGACGCCTCGACCCTCCTCGGTTGGGTCAACAGGGGGCTTTCCGGCAAGGTGGACAGGGACCACTTCTCGACCCTTGGCCTCCTCATGGTCGACAGCGCGACCGGGGAGATCGAGTACGCCAACGCCGCCCAGCAACCCCTCCTCATCTATCGCAGGGAGTCAGGGAGCATCGAGACGATAGACAGCAAGGGCATCCCGATCGGCGTGGAGCGCATGACCGAGTACAGTTCCCATTCGATCCGGCTCGCGCCGGACGACATCCTCCTCCTCCATTCCGACGGCGTCGTCGAGGCCATGAACAGGGAGGGCGGGCAGCTCGGCCTCAAGAACCTTGGCAGCTACCTCCTCCGTGCGCGGGACCTGGACGCGAAGGGGATCGCCCTGGCCATCAAGGCCGAGGTCGACGGTTTCTCGGGACTGTCACGGCGGCACGACGACCAGACGGTCCTCGTCATCAAGGCGACGCACGGTTGAACAGGAGCGCCAGCACATGGAACTGAAGATCAGGAAGTCAGGCGAAAGCTACATCATCGACGTGAACGGCGAGATGGATCTTTACAATTCATATCGTCTCAAGGAACTCGTGATGAAGATGCTCGAGAAGAAGGTGGGGCGCTTCGTCGTCAACCTCGAGCAGGTCGACTACATAGACTCCAGCGGAATAGGCGCGCTCATCTACATATGTTCGACGATCAAGAAAGCCAATCTCCACCTCTATATCACCAACATCCACGGCTCGGTCAAGAAGGTCATTGAGCTGACCAAGCTCATGTCGTACTTCCCGATCAGCCCGACCATCGAGGAAGCGCTGGCGAAGCTGGAAGGCTGAAATGCCGAACGCCAACCTCGTGGACGGCTTCCTCGAGATCCGCGTCGATGACCATTCACCCCTGTTCAGCCGGGCGGGGCTGCTGTTCAAGGACTTCCCCTCCGACTACCGCCAGATCCGCTATTTCACGCTCCTCATAGTCCAGAAGGCCCCGCTCGAGATCAAGGAGATCAACCTCCTCGAGCAGCGGATCTCCGAGATCATCAAGAACGCAGTCAGGCACGGGAACCGGTCCATGCCCGAAAAGATGGTCAAGGTCTGGTACGGGTTCTCGGCCGAGCACGCCCACCTCATAGTTGAGGACGAGGGCTCCGGCTTCCAGGACCTCGGGAAGTGGAACGATTTCAACCGCAGACGCCAGGCTGCCCTCGAAGGCCAGGACCGGGAGGCCCTCTCCGCCTTGGTGTCCTACCGTGGCCCGACCGCCGACGGGAACGACGGTGGCAACGCCCTCTTCGCGGCCCTCGAGTACTGGGACGGTGGCTTTGTCTTCACCGGCAGGAAGAACTGTGTCGGCATGCTCAGGCACTTCCCCAGGCGCAGGCATCTGGCCCGCTGATCCGGCGGCCTAGTTCTTCGTGAAGTCGATGGGGCCTTTGTTGGTCTTGAAGCCCTCGATGGAAATGCCATCAGCATCGGTGAAAGGCCTTCCATAGAGCGTCTCGAAGAGAAAGCGGAAGTCCTCGGGCTTGAACTCGTCGTACTCGATGCCGAAGTAGCGGCGCTCGCCGTCGCCGTAGCTGCGCTTGATCACCGCCGAGGCTGCGAAGGACCTCGAGCCGAGCTTGAAGTCGATGTCGAGCCTGGTATCAGGCTGGAGCTGCGATTCGCTTTCCCCCGCTTTCGCGGACTCGCAGGTGAAGAGTATCCCCCCCGCCGACACGTCGAGTACCTGGGCCTTGATCGTCGAGTCTTTTTTCGGTGCGCCTTTGAAGTAACCGTTGGTCGACAGTGACCAGGCGAATACCCTCGCGAAGGTATGGAAGGTCTTGACCGTGCCAGTATCGAAGGGCATGCGCCCGACGGTCTTGTTCGACATGGAGGTGTAGCCTATCACGTAGTCCTGGAAGAGGACGGGCACAAGGAGCTCGGAGAGGATCCCGGACTCGCGCTTGTTCTTCTCGAAGCGGTCGAGCTCCTCGCCTGCCAGGTCCGCCGGGACGCCCTCGCTGCGGAAGAAATCGGTCATTATCGACTTGGTGATGATCAGGGGTGGCTTGAAGGGATCGTTGGATGGCAGCCCCCCGGCCGCAGTGGGGATATAGAGGATCTTCCCTGTGCCGGTAATCGCACGCTCCTCGAGGGTCTCGGGTGAACGGTCCTTGAACATGACAATCGCCCGATCACTCGCGTGGGCCTCCGCCTTGGCATAGAAGTCGCGCATGAGCTCGCGGATATCCTTGGGCTCGAACTCCGAGGAGGGTTCGGGGGCAAGGAGGCTCGTGAAACCCCGGGTTGTCGGGTAGGAAAGCTGGAAGCGCTCACCCTTGAACGAGAAGGCGATCGCGAGTTCCGCAGGAGGGGGCCGCCGTGAGTAATGGCGGTCGAGATTGCGGTAGAGGTGCTCCGGATAATCCACGGTGACGGTCGTTTCCTTGATTTCCTGGGTGCGGGACCGGAAGGCCATGGTCTGGTCGTTGCACATGAAACGGAACTCGTAGCGGATACCCCGGCGGAGCAGCCGGGGAGGCAGGGCGTGCGTGAACACGATGAAGTCCTCGCTGAAAGCCTGGATCTCGACCGGCCACTCCCCATTCCCTGCGAGAAGGAGGATTTTCACCTTCTTGTCCCTTACGATTCCGAGAATGAATTCCTTCTCGATCCTCTTCACCTGGCTTGCCATTCAGTGTTCCTTGGGAAGCGGGTTCTTGTCGAGCACGTCAGGCTCGAAGCGCTCACGCGGAAGCTGCCTGTCCTGCAGCAGTCCTTCCGCGTCGAATGATATGTCGTCGATGAGCCAGACCTCTCCGGACAGCCTCCCCCGCAGCTCGCCATCGGCCCGAGGCAGGAGCTTCAGGTTACCCGTAGGATCCCGGACCTCGGCGAAGAGGGCGAAGGGTACGAGGGCTTCGTCAGCCAGGCTTTCCACCCTTCCCATCCTCCATGAGACAGGGTGTCCCGGCGAGTCCTTCGCGAGGATGGTGCCGACCATCTCTTCCATGATCGGCAGGTTCTCTGGAAGGACCGAGCCATCCCGCAGCTGGCCTGCCACGAGGTCATCGAGGAAGCCGGCAAAACACTTCACGATTCCTTCGTTCCTCGCCTCGGGAGTGGTGACATCGGAGAGGGGGCCGAGGTGGAAATCCAAGGGAATGTGCGCGACAGGCGCGATGCCAAGGTTGAGGTAGCGCGAAGTCGAGGGAGCTCCTGGTCCAGGCTGGTAGACCGGGGGCGGGGAGGCCTGCGCAGCCTTGGCACCAGATAGTGGGGCCGGCGCCCCCTGTGCCGGGACTACGGGACGCATCTGGGCCGGCGCCGGGCTGGAGGCTCCGGCCCCTCCGGGTACCGCCAGGCTGGGAACCGGCACCTTGGTCGTGCCGCCTTGTTTGCCGCCCTTTGCCTGCTTTCCGCAGGCGAGCGCGAGCGTGAGTGTTGCAAGCGCAAGCAGCACAAGGGCTATCTGTTGGCGGTTCATAGTACAACTGCAGTATTGTCCTTTCCCGCCATTCTTTCCAGCCATCTTGCGGTTTTGCCATGATCGGGTACACTGATCAGGTACACTGGAAGGGGCGGTGCCCGAGCGAGGTGGCTGATGGAAATCCGGAACCTGATGGAAGAAGCGGTGCTCACCACCGTCGATGAGCTTTTTCTCGCGGGTAGCAACAAGGACAAGAATCTCGGCTTCTGCAGCTGCGGCCAGTGCCGCCTCGACGTAGCCTGCTTCGTGCTCAACCGCATCGAACCGGAGTACATCATCTCGAGCAGGGGTTTTGCCTACAGCGAGCGCGATTTCATGGTGACTGTCCAAAAGCGTGCGGACATCATCAGCCTGGCCCGCGATGGCTGGTCCCGGGTCTCCCACAGCCCCCGCTCGACCTCAGGGCATGACGGAGTGGCTTTTGTCTCAACGATCCCCGAA
>JBMOIK010000135.1:0-9610 GCA_049317365.1 Rectinemataceae bacterium
ATTTGAGCAAGCGACAAATACCAGATAACCCGCCATACTGAATATTCTGGAATCCGCTTTACCCTCTTCTTCATGGGCGAATACGCGAACCTCTTTTCCATGGCAGCGCTCGGCGTGGTCCTCTTCTTCGGCGGGGCAAGCGGTCCCTGGCTCCCGCCCTGGATGTGGTTCATAGGAAAAACCTACGTATTCATCCTCTTCCTCCTGTGGATCCGCTGGACCTTCCTCCGAATCCGCGTCGACAAGATGATGAAGTTCAACTGGAAGTTCCTCATTCCCGTGGCCCTGGCCAACCTCCTTGTCACTGGCGTCGGCATCAAGCTCTGGCAGCATTTCGTCGAGAGGAGTATCTAGCCGTGTACGGAATCGGAATCATCAAGGGGCTCTTCGTCACGGCGAAGCGGCTCTTCATGCCCAAGATCACCCAGAAATACCCCGAGGTGAAACCCGAGCTCCCACCGCGGAGCAAGGGCTCCTTCGCCTTCAACAAGGATAGCTGCATTTCCTGCGAGCTCTGCTCGATGGCCTGCCCGAACGGCGTCATCAGGGTGGAATGGCACAAGGGAGCTGACGGCAAGAAGCGCCTCGACCGCTATCGCATGAACCTCGGCGCCTGCCTGTTCTGCGGACTCTGCGTCGAGGCCTGTCCTACGGTGCCGATAAAATCCATCCAGTTCAAGACGCTGTTCGAGCTGGCCTGTTGGCGGAAGGAAGACATCTATCGGATCTGGGAGAAGCAGCATCCCGCCGAGGCTGCTCCCGAGGCAACTCCGGCAGCGGCCAACGCCGCGGAAGGAGCGTAACAAGATGCTCGGAGTCATATTCTTCTACTTCTTCGCCGCCCTCGCTGTCGTGGCCGCGGTCGCCATGGTGGTCACCCGGAACCTCGTCCACGCAGCCCTGTTCATGGCTGGAACCTTCCTCCTGATCGCCTTCCTCTTCATCCTGATGGGTGCCGATTACGTCGGCGCCGTGCAGATCCTCGTGTACGTCGGAGCGATCTCGATACTCTTCGTATTCGGCATAATGCTGACCAAGCGCGACCGCATCGAGGATTCCAACCGCTTCAACCGCTACGGTGTCGCCGCGACGATCGTGGCTGTCCTGCTCTTCGGCGGGATCGTGCTCGCTGTCCTCGGGGCCGCCTTCAGGACCGTCCCGGCCGCCGATTCAAGCTCGACGATCCAGACGATAGCCAATCTCTTCCTGAACGAGTACGTCCTCGCCTTCGAGTTCGCCGGCATCCTTCTCCTGGCGGCCCTCGTAGGCGCAATCGTGATCGGCCAGACCCACCTCGGCAAGGCCAGGGCCAAACCCAGGGCAGCAGGCGCCGGCATCGAAGGAGGCAAGGCATGATCGGACTGACGCATTACCTGATCCTCGCTGCCCTCCTTTTCAGCATCGGCCTTCTTGGCGCCATCGCAAAACGGAATGCCATCTCGGTCTTCATGGGCATCGAGCTCATGCTGAACTCCGTCAACATCAATTTCGTGGCTTTCAACCATTTCCTCCATCCGCAGTTCCTGGCAGGGCAGGCCTTCGCGATCTTCGTGATTGTCGTGGCGGCTGCGGAGGTCTCCGTGGGGCTGGCGATAATCCTCGCGCTCTACCGTCGCCGGGCGAACACGGGTGTCGACGAGCTCGACCTGCTCAAATGGTGAGGGCACACATGGCAGCCGCACAAAAGGCAATGGGAAAGGCAAGGCAGGAACGCACATGAGCACACTTGCGATAATCCTGACGGTAGCGCCGCTGGCGGCCTATGCGGTCATCGTATTCTTCACCTCACGCTGGAAGGCTCTCTCCGCCGGCATCGCCATCGCCGCGACGGGTACCTCCCTGGCGCTCTCGATCTGGCTCCTCCTGGGAATGATCGGAGACCCGACACCGGTGCATGTCTCGATGAGCTGGCTGTCCATCCCGCAGCTGGGCGGCATCAGGGGCCTCGACATCTCCATGGGCGTGCTGGTCGACCCGCTCTCGTCCCTGATGATGACAATTGTATCCTTCGTGGCCTTCCTCGTGATGGTCTACTCCCTCGGCTACATGAAGGGGGACGAGGGTTTCTCGAGGTACTTCGCCTACCTCGGGCTCTTCACCTTTTCGATGCTCGGCCTCGTGATCGCTGACAACTATTTCCAGACCTTCGTCTTCTGGGAGCTGGTGGGGCTTTCCTCCTATCTCCTGATCGGTTTCTGGCGGCTCAAGGACTCGGCCGCCGAAGCGAGCAAGAAGGCCTTCGTGACCAACCGCTGGGGCGACTTCGGCTTCCTTGTCGGCATCCTCCTCCTGTTCACGATCTTCGGCACCTTCGATTTCGGAATCCTTGCCAAGGAGATTCCCGCCTATGGGCACCTGGGTCTCCTGGCCCTCATCGCTGTCCTGGTCTTCACCGGCCCCATGGGCAAGTCTGCCCAGTTCCCCTTCCATGTCTGGCTTCCGGACGCCATGGAGGGTCCTACCCCCGTCTCGGCCCTCATCCATGCCGCGACCATGGTCGCAGCCGGCGTCTATCTGGTGGCCCGCGGCTTCGTGCTCTTCCAGTCCGTCCCCCAGGTGATGGAGCTGATAGCCTGGATCGGCGGATTCACCGCGATCTTCGCTGCCCTCATCGCCCTCGTGCAGCGCGACATCAAGCGGATACTGGCCTATTCCACGCTCTCGCAGCTCGGTTACATGTTCCTGGCCCTCGGTGCGGGCTCCATGAGCGCGGGCATGTTCCACCTCACGACCCATGCCTTCTTCAAGGCCCTCCTCTTCCTCGGGGCAGGCTCGGTGATCCACGCCCTCCACGAACAGGACATCTTCAGGATGGGGGGCCTTTCGAAGAAGATGCCGGTCACGACCTGGACCTTCGTAGTTGGTTCCTTGTCCCTGGCAGGCCTCTTCCCCCTTGCCGGCTTCTGGAGCAAGGACGAGATCCTCCTCGTCGCGCTCAGGGAGGGTCAGACTGCCCTCTTTGTCATTGGCCTGGTCACCGCCTTCCTGACGGCCTTCTACATGTTCCGCCTCATCTTCACCGTGTTTTTCGGGGAGCCCCTTCCCGCTGAACATGGTCATGGTCATCAGGCCCACGAAAGCCCCGTCTCCATGACCGGACCCCTGGTGCTCCTGGCCCTGCTTTCGGTCATAGCCGGCCTTGTCGGCTCGCCTTGGTGGCAGGCCTGGTTTGGATCTTCCTTCGGTTCCTTCATCTTCTTCGGAGAGCCGGAGGCGCCGCACCTTGACCTCGCGGTGGCCCTGCCGGCGACGATCGTCGCAGTACTTGGCATCGGCCTGGCCTGGCTCGTGTATGGAAGGAAGCTCGTCAGGCATGAGGCGCTGGCGGAGCGCTTCCGCCCCCTCCACACGCTCCTCCTCAACAAGTTCTACATCGACGAGTTCTACGCCCTCGTATTCAAGTGGGTGATGATGCTGGGAGGCCGTATCTTCGACTGGTTCGACCACAGGGTCATCGATGGAAGCTTCGACGGCCTCGGTTCCACGACCAGGGCTTCGGGCGGGAAACTCAGGCTCCTCCAGACAGGCAGGCTGCAATCCTATGCGCTGGTGCTCTTCGGCGCGGTGGCCGTGGCAGTCGTACTTGTTTCGACCAACCTGATCGGAGGGTTCGCAAAATGAACGGACTCCACCTCCTGCCCGGCATCATCCTGGCGCCTTTTGTGGCGGCTCTCATATTGCTGTTCATTCCTTCGACTGCCAGAAACGCCATCCGGGGGCTTGCCCTCGCGGCGGCAAGCTGCTCGCTCGCCTTGGCGACCCTCGCCATGTTCACCTATGACAATGCCGCCAAGGGGCTCCAGTTCGTTGAACACGTTCCCTGGCTCACGACCTTCGGCATCAGCCTTGACCTCGGGGTCGACGGACTGTCCCTGCCACTTGTCCTGCTGACGGCCATCATCCTTTTTGCCGGTGTCTTCGTCTCCTGGAAGCTCGAGAACCGGGCCAAGGAGTTCTTCATCTATACGCTCCTCCTCGTCTTCGGCGTCTTCGGCGTCTTCATGTCGACCGACCTCTTCGTGCTCTTCATGTTCATCGAGGTGGCCGTCATTCCCAAGTATGTCCTCATCAGCGTGTGGGGTTCCACGCGCAAGGACTACGCGGCCATGAAGTACACCCTCTACCTCCTGTCCGGCTCGGCCATCGCCTTCGTCGGCCTCTTTGCGGTGTACACCTATGTCGGAAGCCCGCACACCGGCCTCGGCTACGGCACCTTCAGCCTCGCCGAGCTAGCGAAGGTGAACTTCTCGCCGGAGTTCCAGAAGTGGGCCTTCCTCGCGATGCTGGTGGGATTCGGGGTATTGGTACCGATATTTCCCCTCCACCGCTGGACCCCCGATGGGCACTCGGCCGCACCGACTACCATCTCGATGCTTCTCGCCGGCGTCATCATGAAACTCGGCGGCTATGCCATCATCAGGGTAGGCCTGGGCTTTTTCCCCATGGGGGCGCAGTACTGGGCGCCCGTGGTGGCCATCCTGGCGGCCATCAATGTCATCTACATAGCCTTCGTGGCCCTCGTGCAGAAAGACATGAAATTCGTCGTTGCCAACTCCTCGATCAGCCACATGGGCTTCGTGCTCCTGGGCATCGCGTCGATGAACGCTGTTTCACTGAGCGGCGCGGCAGCCCAGATGTTCGCGCACGGTATCATGGCGGCCCTCTTCTTCGCCCTGGTCGGACAGGTCTACGACAAGGCCCACACAAGGCTCATCGCCGACTTCGGTGGCCTCGCCAAGTACATGCCCAGGACCTCGGCCGCCTTCCTGGTCGTCGGCCTGGCCTCGCTCGGGTTGCCGGGACTGTTCAACTTCGTGCCTGAATTCACGGTCTTCGCCGGTTCGATCCAGCGTTTTACGGTCATCACGATTGTGTCGGTATTTTCCGTGGTCGTGACGGCGATCTACGTCCTCTGGGTCTACCAGCGGGTCTTCTTCGGTCCGGCCAACGAGCGCTGGGCAGGGCTTCCCGATGCCAAGGGCGTCGAACTCGTCCCGATAGTGCTCCTTGGGGGAGTGCTCCTGGTCCTCGGTGTCTGGCCGGGACCCTTCATGGACATGGTGTCCGGCGGAATCATGCCGATCGTCGGCCGCATCGTCTCTGCGCCCATGGGAGGGATCTTCTGATGGACTTCTCCACACTCACCCTTGAAATCGGAGCCGCAGTCCTGGCGCTGGTCCTCCTCGTGGTGGGCCTCTTCCTTCCGGATGGAAAGAAGGGCCAGGTCGGCATCGTCGCGGCCCTGGGCTTCGCCTTCCTTTTGGCCATGAGTTTCCTGGCGCCCGGCGGCAAGGGTCCCTTCTTCATGGGCCAGTACATGAACGACGGCATCAGCGTACTCTTCAAGCAGATATTCATACTTGGGTCTTTATTGGTGACTCTGATGTCGCTTCGCTTCACCAGGCGTTTCGAGGACGCGCGCGGCGAGTTCTATGTGCTTCTGGCCTTCTCTCTGGTCGGCATGATGGGCATGGCCGGCGCCACTGACTTCCTCACGCTCTATATAGCCCTCGAGCTCATGTCGATCCCCCTGGTCGTGCTGACTGCCTTCGAGAAGGGCAGCATGCGTTCCACCGAGGCGGGAATGAAATACGTCCTCCTCGGGGCGATGTCGAGCGCCATCCTCCTGTTCGGGCTTTCCTTCCTCTACGGCGCCGCAGGCTCCTTCGGTTACGGTGCCGTGATGGCAGCCCTGACCAGCGGCCAAACCGGGCCTCTCGTCGTAATTGGCGGTATCTTCGCCCTCGCGGGGCTGGCCTTCAAGGTGGCTGCGGTTCCCTTCCACATGTGGTCCCCCGACATCTACGAGGGAGCGCCGGTCCCGGTCACCGCCTTCCTCGCTGTGGCATCCAAGGCAGCGGGCTTCGCGGCCTTGCTTCGGTTTTTCCCCGTCGTCCTCGTCCCCCTGGGTCTGGGCATGACGACCCTCATCGTGCTGATAGCCGCCCTGTCGATGATTCTCGGCAATCTGACAGCCATCCCCCAGACCAACATCAAGCGCATGCTCGCCTGGTCCAGCATCGCCCACGCCGGCTACATGCTCCTGGGCGTCATGGTCGCGAGCTTCGCCGGTGCCGCGGCACTGGTCTACTATCTTCTGGTTTACCTATTCGCGAACGTGGGAGCCTTCGCCGCAGTGACGGCCTGGTCAGAGCTGTCGGGCTCAGACGAGATCTCCTCCTTCAAAGGCATGTGGAAGAAGTCGCCCCTGATATCCACCGTCTTCATCGTGAGCCTGCTTTCGCTCGCGGGAATCCCTCCAGCTGCGGGCTTCATCGGCAAGTTCTTCCTCTTTGCGGAAGTCGCGCACAAGGGCTACCTCTGGCTCGTCGCCCTGGCCCTCGTGATGAGCGTCGTGTCCCTCTACTATTATGTAAGCGTCATAAAGACACTGGTCTCCGAGGCGCCCGAGGGCGAAACGTCCAAGGCAGACATCCCCCTGGCCCTCCGCGCGGTGATGCTGCTAAGCGCGGTTGCGACGGTGCTGCTGGGTGTGCTGCCGGGACCCGTGATGGGATACATCAGGAACATCCTTTCGGCCATGTCGTCATAGTTGCCTGATGATTGGGCAAGGCGCCGTCCGGGGGGGGCCCGGACGGCGTTTTTTGGGTGCGCGCGGCAGGGCGTTCTCGGGGAGGAACGTTCAGCCCAGGGTGGGGCCTATGCCCAATTCGGCGGCCAGGGTCTTGGCGAAGAGGAGTGCCGGATGGCCCGGCCCCTCTGCGAGGACGCGGGCCGCGCCCAGGACATCGAGCTCGCGAACGAGGGCGACGCGCATAACCGGCAAGCCGCGCAGGGCGTAGTCGATGAGCTCCCCGAGGAAGTTACGTAGTAGGTCGAGTGTAGCCCTGTCGGACTTCCCGAGTTCCAGAAGGGGCCCCTGGGCAGCATCGAAGGAGGCGAGGGCGGAGCCTTCCGCATCGAGGCCACGCAGGGTTCCCCTGAAACGCCAGAGGGCGTAGGCGTAGCGGAGGCCCTCCTTTTCGTGACGCGGTTCCTTGGGAAATCCCCGTTTCAACAGGAGGGCGAGGCAGGCCCAGAGCGTGTAGGCTCCAGCCGAGCTGGCGCCATGGCCAGTGTCGCGGCTGTCGCCGCTTGAGGCTGCCTTGGCTCGTGAGCCGAAGCGGTGACGCTCGAAATTCGCGAGGGCGGCCTCGTATTCGGCGCGCACCGCGATGAAGGCGCCGTCGTCCGCGGCCGGACCCGCGAGGTCAGGATGCGTGGCCAGCGCACGTTCGCGGAAGGCGGCCTTGAGGTCCAGGATGGAATCGATGTCACCCGACCGGATGGAGGCGACGAAACGGTTGGGTCTGTTGTCTGGCAGGCCTCTACACTCCAATGCATGTGCGCAGGCGCTTGCGCTAGGCGCTTGCGCCCCGGCGCGGGATGGTGGACGATAGCATGGAATCGACGTAGTGGACTTCTCCGCAGTCGGCGGGAAATGTCAGGGAGGCAGTGCTGCGATGATTGGCCTGGATGATTCGCGAGTGCTTACAATGCAGAAGGTCCTTCCGGCATGACAGGCGAGGATAGGGGGGAGCTCACCGGCGAGGCCCTGGTCAAGGAGACTTCTCGACTGATCCGCCTTGCGCGCTCCCATTGGGACGCGCACGAGAACGCGGCGTGCCGGGCAGAGCGCGACCGCGCCCTGGTCCTCTATGCCCGGCTCTCGTCCGAGGAAAAGAGGAAGATTCCCCAGGTCCTCCTGGTCTGGCTCCGTTACCGAAGCGAGAAATACTTCGGGGCGCAGCGCACGGCACCAGGTACAGCAGGCAAGCCACGAGGGAAGAAGCGGTCGGGAACCAGCACGCCTGAAAGCCCCACACCCCCGCCCAGGAGCTGAGCCTTGTCCAGCTCAGTCACCGCGAAAGGAATATCGTGATAGTTGATAGGAAAAAGCTCCTGCTGGCCTCGCTCGTGCTGGCATCGGTCGCCATGTTCGCAGAAAAAGCTCCGGCGACCATCGAGGGCCGCGTCGTGGGTGTCCACGATGGCGACACGATCACCGTGCTGCAGGGCACGACACACTACAAGGTACGGCTCGACGGAATAGACGCTCCGGAACTGTCACAGGCCTTCGGCAAGGTTTCCAAGGCCTTCGCCTCCGACTTCGCCTTCGGGAAGACTGCCCTCGTCAAGGTCAGCGGCAAGGACCGCTATGGCCGGTACCTCGGCGAGGTTTTCGTGGAGGGGCGCTCGCTCAACCGCGAGATAGTGCGCGAAGGCCTGGCCTGGCATTACAGGCAGTATTCCAAGGATGCAGGCCTGGCCGCCCTCGAAGCCGAGGCGCACATGCTGGGGAAGGGGCTCTGGAAGGACGCGAAACCTGTACCACCCTGGGCGTACCGGAAGAAAAAATGAAATCCGCGATTGTCACTTCTGTTCTGGCGGGGCGTCGCCGCTTGGGATATTCTCCCTGCATGGGGGTTTTCGGCGCCCATACACACCCTGGCTGGAGGCTGTCATGAAGGGAAAGCTCAAGAGAGAGGCCCTTACAATAAACAAGATGATTTCCCTCTATTGCCACGATCTCCACGGCGGCTCGGAGACGCTCTGCGAGGGCTGCGCCCCACTGCGGGCCTATGCCCTCGAGCGGGTGGGTACCTGCCGCTTCGGGGCCGGGAAACCTGTCTGTGCCAACTGCCCCATCCATTGTTACAAATCGGCCATGCGTGATGCGATCCGCAGCGTAATGCGCTATGCTGGTCCGCGCATGCTGCTGAGGCATCCCTGGCTGGCCCTCATGCATGTCATCGATTCGGTGGGATCCCGGCGGTCTGCCGCTGGCGAGGGGGCCTCCGCTCGTGCATGATGAAGCCTGGGAGGGTTGCCATGCCGCTTTTTGAAAGGATTTTCGCTTCCCTCTTTTTCTTTGTCGGGCTGCCGGCAGTCGTCTTTTTTTTCGTGCGCCGCATCCTGCGCGACAAGACCGAGGTGGAACGCCTCAAGGCGAAGAAGGAACTCCTCGAGGCTGAGGCGAAGATGCAGGACGCCAAGGCTCGAACCCTCGCCGAGGAGAACCGCAAATACGACCGCATCATCGCTGAATCGGAAAAAGGGCGACCATCGGAGGAATCCGGGGCGGAGGGCAGTCCTTGACCTTGGCCTGATGAAAGCGAATATTCTCATACCCATGGAACGAAGCGTCTACGTGATCGGGCACAAGAATCCCGATACCGATTCAGTGGTCTCGGCGGCAGCCTATGCCGAACTCAAGCGCAAGCTCGGCATGAAGGAAGCCCGGGCGGCGCGCGCCGGAGCGGTCAACCCACAGACTGAATACATATTTGAACGTTTCAAGGTCCCGCTCCCGGAGTTTCTCCCGGACCTCATTCCCAAGGTCGAGTACTGGCTCGGCGACCCCGTCCCGACGGTCAAGGAGACCATCCCGCTCTGGGAGGCGCTCTCCCTGATGGGAAAGGCCGAGAACAGGGTCCTGCCCATCGTCGATGAGGACGGACGCTACAAGGCCCTCCTCCACTACGGCGCCTTCGCCCAGAACATCCTTACCAAGATCAACCCGCACACGAAGGCCATCATCACGACGAGCGTCGGGCACCTCATCGCGACGGCGAAGGCCCAGCCCCTCCTGGTATTCGACGAGGCAGCC
>JBMOIK010000136.1:0-9570 GCA_049317365.1 Rectinemataceae bacterium
CACAGCCCTGGCTGAGCGCCTCGACCTTACTGCCGCCTTTGCCCAGGTTCGCGACGTCACCAAGGACCTCGGGCAGAAGGACGACGACTACGCGACAAGCTTTTCAGCCATCCTCGAGGCGATGGAGGGAGTCCTCGGCGAGTTCCTCAGGGCCGAGGACCTTTCCGCCGCCGAACTCCAGTTCATGGCCCGCCTGTCCGAACTCCTCCGTGAAGCCAAGACCAGCCGGGAAACCTTCAACCTCCAGGCGGGACTCCTCCTTGAGTCCCTGGCCTACCGCGCGCGCGACCTCCCATGAGACCCTTTGTCGAGCGGGCCCTGGCCAAGGCCCCGCGCATGAACGCCGACCAGCTCCGGGCCCTCCTTCGCGACCTCGCCTCCGAAAACGGAAAGCTCGAGGCGGCCCTCGACTCGATGCTCGACGGCATCGTGGTCTGCGACAGCAAGAACCTGCCCTCGATCTGGAACAAGTCGGCCGAGCGCATGCTCGGCCTGTCCTCCGGCGAGGCACCGGAGCGGCCACTGTGGTTCGGCCTCCGTGACCCCGTCTTCGCGGCCTTCCTCAAAAGCACCTTCGAGGGCGAGGACACCGTCCTTGACCGAGAGTTCGAGCTCGATGCCCCGGCGGGACGCTCCATGCTCGTCGCTGCCAGCGTGACGCCCCTGGTCTCCAACCACCGCATTGTCGGCACCCTCATCCACCTCGAGGACATCACCGACAAGCGGCGCCGTGAAGCCCAGTTCCGCCGGGCGGAGAGCCTGGCCTCGCTCACCACCCTCGCGGCCGGCGTCGCCCACGAGATCAAGAACCCCCTGGGCTCCATCTCGATCCACATCCAGCTCCTCCAGAAGGCCCTCCGGAGGCAGTACGATGTTATCGGGGGGAACTGTGACGAGTCCGTCTTCGCTTCGGCAGCCGACCGCCACCTCGGCGTGGTCACCGAAGAGATCGAGCGTCTCAACAAGATCGTGGTCGACTTCCTCTTCGCTGTCCGGCCCATGGAACTCCAGTTGCGCGACACCGATCCCTCGGTCTTCCTCCACGAGCTGGCCGACTTCATCGCACCGGAGGCTGAGCAGGCCGGAGTTGAGCTCGTCATGGCCATCCCCCAGAACGCGCCCAGGGTCCTCCTGGACACTCGTTACATGAAACAGGCGATCCTGAACCTCGCCAAGAACGCGCTGGCGGCGATGCCCCTGGGGGGCAAGCTCTCCTTCGCCCTCCTGTCCAGCGAGGAGTGGGTCCGCTTCATCGTCGCCGATTCAGGCCAGGGCATGGCTCCCGAAGTCCTGGCCAAGATCTTCGAGCCCTACTACACGACCAAGGAGACGGGGACGGGCCTGGGCCTCACCATAACCTTCAAGATCGTGCGCGAGCACCGGGGCGAGATCACCGTGGACTCGCGGCCCGGCGAGGGCGCGGCCTTCACCATCTCGATCCCCGTGCCCCAGCGCGAACGGAAGTTCCTCCCATCCCCCGCACAGGAAGGCGACCATGCCAAAGCAATCAATTAGGATCAACTCGCAGACTGGCCGCCGGGCAGGTCCGCGACATGGCTGAACGCAGCGTGATACTCGTCGCCGACGACGAGAAGAACATCCGGGAGGGCCTGGCGGAGGCCCTGTCCCTCGAAGGCTACCGGGTGATCCAGGCGGCAGACGGCGCCGAAGCCCTCAGGCTCGTCGAGGCCGGCGACGTCGACCTCGTGATCACCGACCTCCGGATGCCGAAGCTCTCCGGCGGGGAGCTCCTCAAGGCGACCGCGAGCCACCGGCCCGGCCTGCCCGTGATAGTACTGACCGGCCACGGCACCATCGAGGACGCGGTCGCTGCCATGCGCTCCGGCGCCTTCGATTTCCTCACCAAGCCCGTCAACCTCGACCACCTTTCCCTCCTGGTCAAGCGATCGCTGGCGACCCAGGAACTGGCGAGGAAGAACCGAGAACTCGAGGCCGAGGTCGAGGCCCAGCGGCGGACCAGCTCCATCATCGGCACGAGCTCCGAGATGCGACGCATCTTCGAGCTCCTGCGGCGCGTCGCACCCACCCGCGCCAATGTCCTGGTCTCGGGCGAGTCGGGGGTCGGCAAGGAACTCGTCGCCGACGCCATCCACAACCTATCGCCTCGCAGGGAAGGTCCCTTCATCAAGGTGCACTGCGCTGCCCTCGCGGAATCCCTCCTCGAGAGCGAGCTCTTCGGCCACGAGAAGGGCGCTTTCACCGGCGCTGCAGCGCGAAAGAAAGGCCGCTTCGAGCTGGC
Organism: Rectinemataceae bacterium; assembly: GCA_049317365.1. GTDB lineage: Bacteria > Spirochaetota > Spirochaetia > Treponematales > Rectinemataceae > CAIJMU01. Next base: position 2,261 of record JBMOIK010000136.1, read on the forward strand.
CGACGGCGGTACCCTTTTCCTCGATGAGATCGGGGAGATAAACCAGACCGTCCAGATCAAGATCCTCCGCGTCATCCAGGAGCGCAGCTTCGAGCGCGTCGGAGGCGAGGGCACCGTCGAGGTGGACGTCCGCATCGTGGCTGCGACCAACAGGGACCTGAAAAAGGAAGTCGACGAGGGCCGCATCCGCGAGGACCTCTACTACCGCCTCAACGTCGTGAACATCCATGTACCTCCCCTCCGCGAGCGGCGGGACGACATCCCCATCCTCGCGATGTCCTTCCTCAGGGAGTTCGCCGAGGAAAACGGCAAGGCCATCGAGGGCTTCGACGCAAAGGCCCGCCAGGCCATCTACGCCCACGCCTGGCCGGGCAACGTGCGGGAACTTCGCAATTGCATGGAATCCGCCGTGGTCATGTCAAGGGGTCCCCTGGTCACCGTGGACGACCTCCCGCCCAGCATCCGGCGCGACGCCGCGGAAAGCTCGATGAACGTGCCGGCGGGCTCGTCCATCGCGGACGCTGAACGCATCATCATCAAGGAAACCCTCCTCGCCCTTGGGGGGAACAAGTCCCGCACAGCGGAGGTCCTTGGCATCGGGAGGAAGACCCTCTACCAGAAACTTGAGGAATACGGGATAGCTGCCGAGCGCTGAGACGAAAATGCGGCGGGCGCCCCGAGAGGCGCCCGTCATGGTTCGGCGTTGGGGCTTTCGCACCCGCCCCCGCATCACTGAATCTAGCCCGTCAGCGGCTTGAAGTCAAGATTGCGGAAGAAAGGGGCCCTTACTACCGAGTCTTGAAACAAGGCTACACAAGAGCGCATTTCGCATTGCTGTACTTGGGCGAAATGCGTTTTTGTGTATCCAATGCACCGGACTCGGTAGTAAAGAAGGCCTGGCCACCTGGCCAGAAGCGCGGAGCGAGGACATCGCACAGGCCCAGCGCTACCTCGCGGAACTCCTGCCCGACCATCCGCTCCGCGTCTGCTTTCAGCACCTCGTGTATGCTTCGGGAAATGCCGAGTTCCGGTTCTTCTAGAAACGGCTCCTGTCGGGCAGGTCCCTGATCGGCCAGGTCCGCCCGAAGCCCCCCCTACTTCAGCATCTCCATCCCCGAGAAGCCCCGATACAGGCTCAACTGGTCGAACACAAAGCCGTATTCGGTGTTGCCAGCCGGCTTGTCGATCGAAGCCCCTGCGACAAAGGTATCGGAGAGGATCTTCCCGAGGCCCGGCCCGAGCATGAAACCCTGGCCGCACATGCCGACAGCCTGGAGGAAATTTGCGGCCTCCTTCGGATACGAAACGATGGGGAAACCATCGGGCGTCATCGGGTAGAGGCCGCGCCAGGTGCGCCTGACCTTGAGGTTTCGGAGCCGGGGGTAGAGCTCGATCATGCGGCGGAGCACGAGGGGGAGGAAGCTCGATGTCGCGTCGGTGTCCTTTCCCCAGACCTGGGGCCTGGGCGTGATGCAGAAGACCACCTGCCCGGTCTCGGCCTGATAAAAGTAATAGTTGCCTGATTCTCGTCAGGCCGGATGTCAACGAGCATGGGTTCCATGAAGCGCTCGACGGGTTCCGTGACGCCGCCCTCGTGGCAGTCGGGGCGCACGGGCACCTGGATCCCTGCAAGAGCCGCGATGTCGGCCGCATCGGCGCCTGAAGCGTTCACGAAGAGGTCCGCGTGGTAGTCGCCCTGGCTGGTGACGAGGCGGACGACGCGCTTGTTCTCAATGATGATCCCCGAGACCTTTTCGCGGTAGCGGAACTCCACACCGGCTTCCATGGCCAGCCGGTGGAAGGCTGTCGAAGTCATGAGGGGCGAGGCATAGCCGTCGCCCGGGCTGAAGGTTCCTCCACGGAGGCCGCTTGGGTTGATGCCCGGCGCGAGTTCCTCTACGCGCGAAGGGGGGATCCAGTCGATGCCCAGTCCTGCCGCCTTCTGCCTGACCAGGAGTTCGCGGAAGGCCTTCTCCCTCTCCTCGTCGTAGGCGACAAAGAGGTAGCCTCCGGATTTCCACTCGACGTCCAGTCCCGTCGTTCGCTGGAGACTTGAGACAATTGCGATGGATTCCTGGGAGATGCGGATCTTGGCGGCATCGGAGTGCGTCGCCCGGATCCCGCCGATAGCGGCGCGGTTCTGCCCCCGCCCCCAGGAAGCCTCCCTGTCCAGGACGCAGACCGAAAGGCCTTTTTTTGCGCAGTAGTAGGACAGCGGGATCCCTACCGAACCAGAACCTATTATGACGATATCGTAGTGCTTCATGGCTCGCCCCTTCCACCCTCGTCAAAGCCGCCGGCTCCGAGCTTGCCCTCGTTCGCCAGGTCGCCCATGGTGACTTCCATGTTGAGGGGCCGCTGGCTTCCCTTTTCCACCGCAGCTGGATCAAGACCTGCCTTCCTGAAGATCGAGGGCAGGATGGCCGAGCAGGTCTTGGAACCGCAGGAGCCCATGCCGACGCGGATGCTCTTGAGCTGGTTGATGTCGCGCACCTCGTTGTCGCGGATGAACTGGAGTATCTCCCCGACTGTCACGCGTTCGCAGCGGCAGACGATGGCTTCGTCGGGCGGGCAGGCGCTGACGACCTCGGGCCTGGACACGGTGACGGAAGGGTCCTGGACGAGGACCCCCGAGGCGCGGCTCGCGTTGCGCGAACTCATCCCGATCGTGAGAAGCCAGGTCCTGTTCTTCCGGTTGAAGACCTTCTTCAGGAGCTCGCCCTCCTCGAGGAAGGCCGCATCCTTGTCCAGGACACGGAACTTCGCCCCCGCTGTGAAGCTCCCCTCGAATTCGTGGGGAAGCATCACCTCTGCCCAGTCCTCGCCCTCCGGGCCTGTGGCGCGGCGGATGAGGCTGATGGCCAGTCCCGGGCAGATGGCCACGCAGGCACCGCAACCGATGCACTCGCGCTTGGAGTACCAGGGGATGTCCATGAGGCTGCCGCGCTTCGGCTTGAGCGAGATCGAGTTCGTCGGACAGACGGTCGCACAGGGGTTGCAGGGAATCTCCTCGTTGCAGGTGAAGACTGGCTTCCACTTTTCCTCGGGGATCTCGGGGCTGCGTGCCAGCCAGTCGCCGGGCCGCGATTTCAGCACCTCGCGCTTGGCAATCCACTCCTCGTTGATGGCCACGTTGGTGCCGAGCATGCGCGCGAGGCGCTGCGCGGAGATGCGGCCGCCGAACATCGCGCTCGAGGCCTCTGCGATCTCCTCGGCGTCGCCGGCCGTCACGGCGGGAATGCCGAAGGCCTGGGCCTGCCTGTAGAACTCGTCACAGGGAGAGAGTCCCGTGGCGACGAGGACCGTGTCGACCTCGTAACTCCGGGCAGTCTCGAACATGGGGCTGAAGGAGCCGTCGACCTTCGCAATTATTGCTTTCTCGACCCTGCCGTCGCCCTCTACCGAGAGCACCGTCGTGGCCAGGTGGATGGGCACGCCCATCCGGACGATCTTGTCCACGTGCACCTTGTAGCCATTGGCCTTGCCGAGGATCTCGACGATGCCGACGACCTCGATGCCGGCCTGGAGGGCGTGGTAGGCGGCGATGAGCCCCACGTTGCCCGAACCGACGATGAGGACCTTCTTCGAGGGCCGTACGAAGTCGCGGTTCACGAGGGTCTGGAAGGCGCCTGCGCCAAAGACGCCCGGCAGGTCGTTGCCGGGGAAGAGTATCGACTTCTCCCTCGCGCCGGCGGCGACCAGGAGGGCACGGAATTCTACCAATGCATAGGACTTGTAGTCGAGGTAGATCCCTGCCTTCCTGTCCTTGTAGATACCGACCACGGGCGAGTTGGCCAGGACCCGGACATTGGGCGTCGAACGGAGCTCGGCCTCGAGCTTGCCGGCGATGTCGATTCCGCGCACGCCCGCGTAGCAGTCCTCCTCCGAGCCGAAGAACTTGTGGGTCTGGAGGACGAGCTTGCCGCCGAGCCTGGCCTTGTCGTCGGCCAGGATGACCGCATAACCGAGCTTGCCGAGTTCAACGGCCGCAGCGATGCCCGAGGGACCGCCGCCCACCACCAGGATGTCGCAGGTCAGGGCCTGCTTCCCTGCCCCCGTGAAGGGCTGTGCATCAAGGGGCAGTTTCGGATGGCCGACCAGGGTCCGGACATCCATGCCTGCCTCCAGGGGCGTCATGCAGGACTTCCGCGGCAGGCCGTCGATCACAAGGGTGCACTGGCTGCACTGGCCATTGGCGCAGAATATGCCCTGCGGCCCTCCCCCCCTGTGGTGGTGGGAAAAGGTGGTTACACCCGCTGCTGAGAGGGCCGTCGAAACTGGCTCCGCCTGGTAGCCGGCTAGTGGCTTCCCATCGAAGGTGAACTGCACCTCTACCCGCTCGCCTGGTGGACTTGCGACTGGATGGCTGGTAATTCGACGCATGGCAACTCCGCTTCCCCACCTGAAACTTTTCCGTCTGGCTCTAGACTCGATCGTTGCTGATCCACGAGCGCTTCATCTGCCGGAATGAGGTTTCGAGGAGAGTGCATGGAGCATAAAATGGCGATTCGCTATTGTCAAGAAAAGTCGCAGGTGGATGGAAAATGACTGCAGCGGCGCCACAGTAGACGCCACAGTAGACGCCACTGCGTGAAATGCGGAAACGAGGCTGTTTCGGAAGCCTAGATTTCCTTGTATCTCCTACAGGCATGGAAGTGCCCTTCTCCGACATCCTCAAGCTCGGGCTCCGGCAGGACGGAACACTCCGGCTTCGCGTAGGGGCAGCGTGTATGGAAGCGGCATCCCGGCGGGATGTTCGCGGGGCTCGGTATCTCGCCGGAAATCGGAAGCTCCTTGACCACGTGCACCTTGCCACTCTCGGGCTCGGGAACGGCGTCGATGAGGGCGCGGGTGTAGGGGTGGAGGGGATGGTCTATGATGTCGTCGGCCCTGCCCATTTCCACGATGCGCCCGAGGTACATGACCGCGATTCGGTCGGTGAAGTAGCGAGCCGTCGAAAGATCATGGGTAATATAAAGGTAGGTGAGCCCGAGGTCGCGCTGGACGTCCTTCATCATGTGAAGGATCTCCGCGCGGGTCGACAGGTCGATCATCGAGACGGGCTCGTCAGCCACCAGCATCTTGGGGTTGAGGATGAGGGTCCTCGCCGTCGAGACGCGCTGGCGCTGGCCTCCGGAAAGCATGTGGGGCCAGCGACCCATGAAATCCTTGGGCGGGGTCATCTTGACCTCGGTGAGGGCCTGGACAATCATGGCCTCGCGCTCGTCCCGCGAAGCCTTGATCTTATGAATTATGAGGGGTTCCTCGAGGACGTCCCGGATCTTGAAGCGCGGGTTCATCGAGGCGTAGGGATCCTGGAAGATCATCTGCACCTTGCGCCGGTAGGCGATCAGCTCGGCCTTGCCGAGGGTGGTGACATCCTCGCCGTCGAAGAACATCCGGCCGGCGGTATGGGGGATGAGTTTCATGACAAGCTTGCCAGTGGTGGTCTTGCCGGAGCCCGACTCGCCGATGAGGCCGAAGATCTCCCCCCGCCTGATCTCGAAGCTCACGCCATCGACTGCGCGCACGAGCTTCCTCTTCTTCTGCCCGGCGATCGCCTCGGCGATGCTCTGGTGAGGCTCGAAATGCTTCTTCAGGTTCTCGACGCGGAGAATGATGTCAGTGTTATGCGCAGTGTCGCCTTCCATCTCTCACCTCCCCTCGCCATTGAGCCAGCAGGCCGAGAAATGGCCGGCCTCGATCTCCCAAAGCGGCGGCTCCTCGTTCCGGCACCGTTCCATGACGCGGTGGCAGCGCGGATTGAAGCGACAGCCATTCGGCGGCGAGATGAGGTCGGGAGGCGTTCCTTCTATGTAGGACAATTTTTCAACCTTCTTGTGGAGACGTGGCGTGGAGGCGAGGAGCTTTTCGGTATAGGGGTGGTTGGCCCCGCGCCGCCCGTAGGCGGCGGGCCCGAAGATCTGCTCGTTGGTGCCGAGTTCGGCTATCTTGCCCGCGTACATGACGCAGAGCCGGTCGGAGATCTCGGCCTCGAGGGCGAGGTCGTGGGTGATGAAGATGAAGGAAAGGTTGAAGGTCTGCTTGAGCTTCTTCAGGAGATTGATTATCTGGGCCTGGACGATGACGTCGAGGGCTGTCGTCGGCTCGTCAAGGATGACCATGGAAGGCTTCAAGAAAAGAGCGGTTGCGATGACGACGCGCTGCTTCATGCCGCCAGACATCTCGTGGGGGTAGCGTCCCATTACCTCCGCGGGCAGTCCGACAAGGCCGAGGTACTCCTTGATGAGTTCCGTGGCGTAGGAATCCTCCATCTCCCGGTGCTCTTTCAGGGTCTCCAGCATCTGGCGGCCGATCGTGTAGACTGGGGTCAGGCAGTTCATTGCACCCTGGAAGACCATCGAGACCTTCTCCCAGCGTATGTCCTTGCGGACTTCCTTTTCGGAAAGAGGGATTATGTCCTTTCCGTCAAGGATGATCCTGCCGCTTTCGTAGCGCCCCGGAGGTGTCGGCATGCGGAGCAAGGAAGTGCCGAGACTCGTCTTGCCGCAGCCCGACTCGCCAACCAGGCCCAGGGTCTCTCCGACCTTGAGATCGAAGTTCAGGTTGTCGATCGCCCTAACGGCTCCCTTCGACGTGTGATAGTACATTTTCAGGTTTTCCACCCTGAGAATCGTGTCCATTCGCATCACCTCGTCTGGAGCTTGGGATGGAGGATCTTGTCCATGGCGAACCCCAGGAATGCAAAGGTCATTCCTGTAATTGCGATGGAAAGCCCCGGAGGAATGATCCACCACCAGACACCGTTGAGCACCGCGCCACCGGCCATGGCGTCGTGGAGGATCTGGCCCCAGGTGACGATGGTCGCGTCTCCGAGGCCGAGGAGGCTCACTGTCGACTCGTACACGATGGCGCTCGGCACAGAGAGGGCCATGGAAGCGAAGGAATAGGGAATGAGGATGGGCATCATGTGCCTGAAGATGATCCGGCTGTTCTTCGCACCCAGGGCCTTCGCGGCCTCGACGTAGGTCTCCTCCTTGATCTGGAGGGCCATCGATCGGACAGTCATGACCGAGCCGGTCCAGAAGAACAGGACCATCACCAGTACGATGAACCAGATGCTCGGCTTGAAGATTGCCGACACAACTATGAGGACCGGGAGGAGGGGCATGGAGTTTACGATCTGGTAGATGAACTGCATGATGCTGTCAACGGCGCCGCCGTAGTAGGCCGAGGTGATGCCGTAGAGAACGCCTACGAAGACGGAGATCGCCGAGGTCATGAGTCCTATGAGGAGCGCCCACTTGATTCCGGCTACCAGCCCCGAGAAGATGTCACGCTTCATGTCG
>JBMOIK010000137.1:0-9432 GCA_049317365.1 Rectinemataceae bacterium
ACGGTTCCGTGAGAGGCTGGGGGTGAAAATCCCCCGGCCTACTCGATTATCCATTATCCTGGGGGTTCGGGGGCGCATGACTTCCGGTCATGCAGGCCCCCGACCGCTTCGACAAACCTGACAAGCCTGAGGGGTCCGACAACCCCGAGGGCTCAGACCCCAAAGCCGACGAGCCCGAAGGGGCAGACCCTCCGGCTTGTCCTCGATGGTTTGTCCAAGCCCCGGGGCTGTCCGCCTGACAAACTCTGAGGTCAGACCCCCGCATCTCTTCCCGGCAACGGAAGCATACTCATCCTGATCCTTTTAGTATCAATTGTGAGAAGCACGGCAGCCTCCAGTTCTGCCTCCGCTTGCCGCAAGGCAGAAATCACAAGAGGTCAGACCCGGTCGTCACTCAGCGCTTCCCTCAGGGTTTCGAGGAAAACTCTGCAACGATCTGTTGTGCTGCAACGTGAACCATATCTCCTCTATTGCCGCCAGGGGGACAAATCGGCAACGAATATAGCCTGGTGATCTGGCCCCCGCCTCATCATCGGTATTACCATGAATTGGCTGACACAGCTGCCTGCTTACCTCGCCGCATTCCGCCCGCTCTCGATTTCTCCGCCATAACGCAAGCAAAAGGCCACCCTCCGGGCGTACTAGCTGTATGGAGGTGTGCCATGCTGCGAGCTGTCAACGATATGGTCTTTAAGTTCATCTTCGGCGAGGAGTCCCGGAGGGAGTTGCTCAGGGAACTTGTCAACCTCGTACTCGAGCGAGTTGGCTTGCCCCTGGCGGCAACTGTCACGATCAGGAATCCCTTCAGCATGAGGAAGTTCCCAAGCGACAAGGAGGTGGTCCTCGACATCGAGGCTTCCGATGACTCAGGAAGGCTCTTTGACGTCGAGATGCAAGTCACGCCGCAGCAATCCTACGGAGCCCGCGCCCTCTACTACTGGAGCCGAGTCAACTCCGCACAGCTCTCCATCGGCTCGGGCTACGAGGCGCTCCACCCGGTTATCGGCATCCACATCCTGGACTTCGTGATGCGGAAGGATAAGCCGCGCTTTATCAAGGTCTTCAGGATGGCCGACATCGACGATTCCGATCCAGATAATCGCTTCATCCTGACCGACCAAGCGACGCTGATATCCCTCGAGATCCCCCTCATAGACCCGAGCGCTGATTGCGGACGCCTTGAGAATTTGCTACAGTTACTGGGAAGCGAAGGAGGCGACAAAACTATGATTCAGTCACTGATTGAGCGGGACGAGTTCTTCGCCAAAGTCGATGAGGCATACAACCTGTTCCATGCCAATCCCGAACTCATGAGCGAGTATGAATCCCACCAGAAATGGCTCCACGACCAGGCAACCTACCTTGCAGAAGCTACCGCCAAAGGGCTAAAAGAGGGGAAGGCCGAGGGGAAAGCCGAGGATGCGCGCAACCTCAAGCAGCTGGGCGTGGCACTGGACGTGATTGAAAAGGCAACCGGCTTAAGCCAGAAGGTGATTGAAGGGCTTTGATGAACCCCGAGGATAAGGTCCGCAGCCCTCGCCACTGCCTCGGATGTTGCAACGCGTGGGATGGACAGCGCGAATCATCGGAACCCCACAAGGCGTAGCCACCGGAGGGCCTGCAGATCCAAGCCGCACTGCGCTATCCCTTTTTCCCGACCTTCTCCGCTGCCCAGATGATCAGGAAAAAGAGGCCGAGGGTGGTAAAGACACCGATGAGGCCGCCGGCGGTGACGGCGAGGGCCTGCATGGTGGTCGATCCGGAATCCCTGAGCGTTGCGATCATGGCGTCCATGGCATTCTCCTCACTTCACGAACAGGGGGACGAAGGCGAGGATCATCCCGCCTGCGATGACGGAGCCGATCTGGCCCGAGACGTTTGAACCAATTGCGTGCATCAGGATGATGTTGCCCTTCTCTTCCTCGTTGGCCATCTTCTGCACGATGCGGCCCGACATGGGGAAGGCGGAGATTCCGCAGGCGCCGATCATCGGGTTGACCTTGCGGTCCTTCGGGAGGAAGAGGTTCACGGCCTTGGCGAACATGACTCCGCCGGCGGTGTCGAAGACGAAGGCGACGAGCCCGAGGCCCATGATCATTAGGGTCTTCCAGGTGAGGAAGGCGGTGGCCGTCATGCTCGAGCCGATGGTGATGCCCAACAGGAGGGTGACGAGGTAGGCGAGTTCGTTCTGGGCGGTCTGGGAAAGCCTCTCGAGGACGCCGGATTCGCGGATGAGGTTGCCGAACATCAGGGAGCCGATGAGGGGCACGGAGATCGGCGCGATGATGCCTGAAACCATCGTCACAACGATGGGGAACATCACCTTCAGCCACTTGGGGCTGTTGGACTCGTGGTAGACCATGTGGATGCGCCGCTCCTTGGCTGTCGTCAGCGCCCGGATGACCGGAGGCTGGATGAGGGGCACCAGGGACATATAGGAGTAGGCTGCCACGGAGATGGGACCAAGAAGGCCGGGGGCGAAGATGCTCGAAACGAAAATGCTCGTCGGGCCGTCAGCGGCGCCTATGATGCCGATGCTCGCCGCCTCCTTCAGGCTGAATCCGAGCCAGGTGGCTACGATCATGGTGGCGAAGATGCCGAACTGGGCGGCTGCTCCGAAGAAGATCATGAAGGGGTTCTTGAAGAGGGGACCAAAGTCGATCATGGCACCGACTGCGACGAAGATGAGGAGGGGGAAGAGCTCCGTCTTGATACCCATTTCGTAGAGCACGGCGAGGAAGCCGGGATCAGTGACTGTCGATCCCTCTGCGGGGATACCCGCTATCGAGAGGGGCAGGTTGACGAGAATGGCCCCGAAGCCGATCGGCAGGAGGAGCATGGGCTCGTATTCCTTGTTGATCGCGAGCCAGATGAGGGCAGCTCCGACGGCATACATGACGCCCATCTGCCAGGTCAGGGACGTAAAACCTATGAACAGTTGCTCCATGGGATCTCCAAAAGGGAAATTCTTATCGACTTTATCTTGAGCCACGGAGTCTTGCAAGTCAGTGTCCTTCCTACAGGGGACTCCCCCATGACCCGCGCTGTGCAGCCATGCTAGTTTTGCTCCATGGACAGGAAACTCCGTATCGCGGTTGGTCTCTCCGGCGGGGTGGATTCTGCCGTTGCGGCCGCCCTCCTGGCAAGTGAAGGCCACCAGGTCATCGGAATCACGATGAAGATCTGGAAACCTGGAATCGCGCTTGCAGAAGGTGGCAGGCAGGGCTGCTATGGTCCCGATGAGGCCGAGGACATAGCTGCCTGCGAAACCCTCGCCCGCGACCTTGGCATCCCCTACCAGGTCATCGACCTGGCAGACGAGTATGAGACACTCGTCCTCGACTATTTCCGCCGCGAATACCGCCTGGGTCGCACGCCGAATCCCTGCATCGTCTGCAATCGCGAGCTGAAGTTCGGCTTTCTCCTCGAGCGCGCCCGGGCCTCGGGTCTTGACTTCGATACTTTCGCCACAGGTCACTACGCCCGCATCGTAGAAAAAGACGGTGTCAACTTCCTCGCCCGAGCCAGGTCGGAGGCCAAGGACCAGAGCTACTTCCTCCATTCCCTTGATTCGGTGCGTCTCGGCTCTACGCGTTTTCCTCTCGGCGAGCTGACCAAGGAAGAGGTCCGGACAGCAGCACGCCAGCTCGGGCTCGAAGCCGCCGACAAGGCGGAAAGCCAGGACTTTGTGTCAGGTGGCGACTATCGTCCACTTTTTGCCGCTCGTCCTCCGGAGCCAGGCGATTTTGTCGATGCCGAGGGTCAGGTCCTTGGCCGCCATGAAGGCCTTCCCTTCTATACTGTCGGTCAGCGGCGCGGCCTCGGCATTTCGACCGGTCCCACGCCGCTCTATGTGCTCAGACTCGAGGCCGCGACGAACAGGATAGTCCTGGGCCATGGAGAGGGGCTCTTCGCCGAGGGACTCCGTGCAGCTTCTTTCCGCTTCCAGGATCCACGGATGGCAGGCCGGAGCCTTCGTGCCCTGGCCAAGGTCCGGCAGGCTCACAGGCCTGCGCCCTGTACGGTAGAGTCAGGCCCCGAAGGCAAGGCTGAAATTCGCTTTGATTGCCCCGAGCGCGCCATAGCTCCTGGGCAATCCATTGTCCTGTATGATGAAACAGGGCTTGTGCTTGGCGGCGGAACGATCGAGGGCGTACTCGATCCCCTGTCTGGGCCTGTCGCTGCAGCTACCCAGAATCCGGGAGAGCACTTCTGAAGCTCTCGAAGCGTTGGCACCGCCTGGCCCGGGGAATCGGTTCCGCCCTGGCCCTCCTCCTTCTGGTCGCGGCCTTATTGTTCTGGCCACGACCTGAGGTCCTCCTGGCCTTCGATCCCGCGTTTGTTGCCATCCGCCCCGACCTTGTGGAGGCCCTGAAATCGCCGACACTCTTCGGAAACCGCTTTGTCTGGCTCGACCTGCCAATGGAAAACGCCCCATCCAAGGTCCTCGAGGCCCTCGGCAAGCGAAGGCGACCGCCCAAGGCCATTGTCGCCAGCCCCCTTGTCGCCCGGGGCCTGGTCGAAGGCGCTGCCCGGAACGGCGCCCGTGCTCCGGGGCCGCTGGTCGCCCTTGAATGGAAGTCGGTGACAGCCGCTTTCGAGGGGCCAGCGCTTACGATCACCTCCAATCCAGTGCCTGCCTACAGGCTCGTGGGACAGCTTTTCGGCGGACTTCTGGACGACTACCGAAAGGGATCAACCTGGAGCGGCTCGCCAGCGCCGGCAGCCACTGCCGCCCTCGTCTTTGTGTCGGGGCCCTCCCGTCCACCGGAATCCCTCGAGGCTTTCACTGCAGGTTTCTCCTCAGCCACCAGTTTCCCGCCCGCCATCGAGATCGTCGGGGATGAGGAGCTCGGTTCGGGATCGCCCAACGTCATCCGCCGCCTCCTTGCGGGGGACCTCAAGGCCATCCTTCTCGCGACTGGCCCCGCGACTTCCGAGGGGCTCCTCCTCTTCAAGGAACCCGGCAAGGTCATCGGTTTCGCCTCCTATCAAGTCAAGGCGGCGGCGGCTACATGGCCCGCAGCTTCCTTTGTCATCCATCCCGATGATGCTGCCATCGCAGCCGCGCTGCGCCGCCCGATCAAAGCCGGGGGCCAGGTGCTGCTTGAGATACCGTGGCGGCTCGACCTCCTCCCGGGAGCTGACTCCCTGGCGTCCCGGGCACTGGATCTGGGCCAAAGGCTCTTTGAACTTGAAAAACGACAACAATAACTAAAAAGAGGTCGGTTAGCGGGCTCCGGAAGGGGCATTTCCATTTGACAAGGCATAATGGTAAAAATATACTTCATGCGGACCGTCGGGCATGCCGACGGTTCAGGTAAAGGAGCTTCACGGATGAAACAGAACTTTGCCCGAACGCTGTCCTGCATGATACTCGTCATGTCGTTCGTTGGTGTGGTGCCGCTTTTCGCTGATGAGAATACGGTCAACCTGGAATCGGCAATTGTCCAGGATTTTTCGAAACCCGAGGCGCAGAACTGGTTCGTCCTGGGTTCCAAGTTCAGCTCGAAGCCTTCCGGGGAGGCTTCCTTCCCCAGGCTGAGTTGGGCCAACGCCTGGCCCCAGGCGGGCAAGTCGGTCTATGGTTCCACGAGCGAGAAAGACATCCGCGCCCTTGGTGTCGCGATGCTTTTCGACCGTAAGGAATTCAACTGGGTAGATGTCATTCCCGGCATCAAGACCGGAGGAGACGGAGCCACCGCCACCTGGAAGCCGATCGAATTGCCTCTTCCGGGCCGGATCAAGGCTGTTGATATCTGGGTGTGGTCGGGAAACTTCGACTACTATCTTGAAGGCTACTTCCGCGACTACAAGGGGATAGTCCATGTACTCAACATGGGCAACCTCTCCTACAGAGGCTGGAAGAACCTCCGAGTGACCATGCCCGATTCCGTTCCCCAGTCCCGCAAGTATCTTCCAACCCTTGAACAGCTCAAGCTGGTGAAGTTCCGCATCTGGACCCGGCCGAACGAAGCGGTTGTCTCGACGCAGAATGCCGAGGCCTCGGCGCTTGATCGTTCGGTCAAGTTCTACTTCAGCAATATCAAGGTACTCACCGACACCTTCGAGTCCATCTACGACGGTGAAAACCTGTCCTCGCCCAGCCTGATCCAGGATACCTGGAATCAGGGTGCGAAAAAGTAAGGGAGAGCCGGCATGAAACAAGCGAACATCATTCGATTCGCCGCGGCGGTTCTCGCCTCGGCCCTTGTCCTCCCCGCGATGGCCCAGGACGTTGGTACACCGAACGCCGGGAATATCGGCGTGGATACAGCCCAGCAGAAGCTCAAGGAAGTTTCTGTTGAAAAATTCGAGGACGCCGGTTTCTGGATGCCTTCGATGTCGACAGACGAGGGCTATATCACCGGGCGGCTTTTTGCCGGGTCTCCCACCGGCAAGGCGGAAAACCCCCTCGTCGGCCAGCCTGTAACCATCGATCCCAAGGCCTCCGATACCCTGGTACTCGGCATCCGGGTGGATTTCCTCCGCCGCGGCTACAACACCTTCGAGGTTCGTGCGAAGAAGCCGATTCCTGTCGAGGGCATCACCAAGACGCTTTCGGTCTGGGTGGCTGGCAGGAATTACAACCATGGGCTCAAGATCCTGATCGCTGACACCTTCGGCCGCGAATTCGAACTGCCCCTCGGTACGCTCAATTTCCAGGGCTGGAAGAAATTGTCGGTCGCCGTACCACCCCAGGGCGCTGACGGGGTCACCGGAATTGTCCAGCGGAACTACCACTACAACAACCTGATGGGTATCAAGGTGGTGGGATTCAAGGTCGATTGCGATCCGATAGAATCCTTCGGTGTCTACTATGTCTATCTTGACGACCTCAGGGCCATAACAGATCTTTTTGCGGAGGAAAGCCGCGACTCGGACGACATGGCCGACGCTTGGTAAAGCAGGCATTCTAAGGTAAGCGTCCTTTGCCAGGGACCCTCCTTCGGGAGGGTCCTTTGTTTTGTGCGCCAGGCAGGGCGCAGCTATCCGCAGGCGCGGCGTGGAGGAAGGGATCGGGGCAAAAAAACACAGGCACCTTTCCATGATAGCCTTGACTGTAACGTAGGTTACAGTATCTTTGCGTATCATAGAGCATTTACGCGGGGTTCGGGGCTTCAGATACCCGGTCCTGACCGCGGAATGAAGGGAGCATGTGTATGAAAAGACTAGCTTTAGTGATTGTTTCTGCTGTGCTGATTGCAGGAATGGCATCAGCCGCGCCAATTAGCCTTGGGGTGGGTTCTGCGACCGCTGATGGGATTATTGGCCAGGGCGAATATGCGAATTTCACGACGCTTTCGGGCATCGGCTTTGGGGCGACCCTCTCCGCTGACAGCAGCATGGTCACGCTTGCGATTCAGGCCCCGACCAGCGGTTGGGTGTCCATCGGCCTTGGGGCGGGAGTCATGGATGGCGCCTGGATGCTGCTGGCCTATGACGCCACTGGAAAGCCCGCATACAGCGAGCAGCTCGGGGCAGGGCACTTCCATCAGGCGGTCACGACCTCGAAGATCCAGAAAAGGCAGATCAAGGCGGACGGGGGATCAACAGTACTCGAAATCCAGGTCAAAACCTCTGATTTCATCAAGGATGGCAAGCTGCCTCTGATCCTCGCCTACGGCAAGAATCCTGACTTCACGTCCCGGCATCTGCGTTATGCAAAGACCTCGCTCGTTGTAGCACCGTAGCCTGGAAGCCGCGCACAGGATCAGTCTTCCAGGGCTTCCCGTACTTCTTCACCCTTCCAGCCGAGTGCGGACAGTTCGCGGCGAAGGGTTTCCCTGTCTCGATCTTCAAGGCCCTTTTTCCCCGGAACCCTGAGCCTGGAGATAGCCTGCCTGAGGAGCCGGGCACGCTCTTCATTTCCGAGGACCGAGGCCAAAGCCCCGCGGGCGGTCTTTTCCGCTACGCTTCTCGTCCGTAGTGACAAGAGAAGGCTGGAGGGGCCTTCTGCGCGGCTTCCCTTGGCGCTTTTCCCGATACGGGCCCGGAGCCAGGCCTCGGCGTAGCGTCGGTCTGACAGGAAACCCTCCGCTTCGAGCCGGTCGAGGGCCAGGCTGATAGACCTGTCAGGGTAGCCACGCTCGAGGAGCTTGGCTCGAAGGAGGAACCGTGGTTGCTCGGAGCGCCCAAGGAGGCTTGCGCCCCTGGCTTCGGCCTCGGTAGCCTGGGCGGCAACCACGAGTCCGGAGTCCTCCTCCTCGTCAAGGGTACTGCCTGCGGCTAGTCTCGAAGCCTCGTGTCCAAGGAGCTCCCAGAACCCGACCCGAACAAAGAAGGCCTGCTCTCCGGCCACGATCTTGGCAATTCCTGAAACGCCGATCTCGGACTTGTCGATTACCATGATGGAAGCCTACACCAGTTTGGCAGGCAAGGAACAAAAAACCCGACTCCAAAGAGTCGGGTTTTCCAGTCCGGAACGGCAGAGGCTTGTCAGCGCTTGGAGAACTGGAAGCGTCTGCGCGCTCCACGCTGACCATACTTTTTCCGCTCGACCATTCTGGGGTCGCGGGTCAGGAAGCCGTTGGTCTTGAGGGCTGGGTGGTTGGCAGGATCGACCTGTGCGAGGGCGCGGGCGATGCCATGCCTGCAGGCACCGGCCTGGCCGTTGGGGCCACCGCCGAGTACTGTGATCACAAGGTCGTACTTGTTTTCGGTAGCAGTCACCATAAGGGGCTGTCGCACCTGGTACTGGAGTTCACCGAGCTTGAAATAGTCCGCAAGCTCGTGGTCGTTTACGGATATCTTGCCCGAGCCTTCGCGGAGAAAGACTCGTGCCACTGCACATTTTCTGCGGCCGGTGCCGATACCAAGGTTCGTAATCATCGCTTGTTCCTTCTTAAAGATCGATAGCCGTAGGCTGCTGGGCAGCGTGGGGGTGGCTCGGGCCTGCATAGAACTTGGCGTTCTTGAGGATCTTGCGCCCGAGGGGGCCTTTCGGGAGCATGCCCTTTACGGCAAGCTCGAGGGGTTCGGTTGGATGGCGCTCGATCAGGGCCTTGAAGGTAAAGGACTTGATGCCGCCAACAAAACCGGTGTGATGATGGTACATCTTGTCGCTTCGCTTGCGGCCGGTGATGGCCACCTTGTCGGCATTGATGATGACAACAAAGTCTCCCGTTTCCTGGGAGGGCGTGAATGTCGGCTTGGTCTTACCCCGGACGATGGAAGCGACCCTGGCGGCGACGCGGCCAAGGGGTTTTCCCTCGGCATCAAGCACATACCAAGAACGCTGGGCGGTCTCAGCAGTGACAAAAACTGTCTTCATGTATCTCTACCTTCACCTTCGCGTAGTTTCGCGTATAAAGCGCGGGGGATATTCCCATAAAGAGACTTCAGTGTCAAGGCTGGGGTTCGTGGTGGAGCTCGTGACGATCACGCCTTCTTTTCTTCCTTTTTTGCTGCAGCCATTAACAGTACTAATGA
>JBMOIK010000138.1:0-9423 GCA_049317365.1 Rectinemataceae bacterium
GGTCCTCTTCGCGACCCTCGAGCGCTTTGTCAGCGTAGCTGAGTCCGGGGACAGTCGTGGAAGCCTGGGTACGAGGGAAGGCTTTCCGCAGGAAAGCCAGGATTCCGAGGCATCCTCCCTGCCCCATCTGTCCACCATCGACTCAGGGGACGGACTTGCGCGGGTGGGAGGAAAGATCGGCTTCTTCCTTGAACTCCTCGCACGCTTTGCTGAAGACCACCGGGGAGACGGCGACCGGATCGCGGCTGCCCTCGAAAGGGGGGATGCCGGGACGGCGGAGCTCCTCGCCCACGGCCTCAAAGGGGTAGCCGGAAACATAGGCGCAACAGCTATCCAGAAGGCCACTTCAGGACTCGAGGACATCCTCAGGCATGGTGAGGATCCCCTGGCAAGGGAAGCTGCCCTCGTGGCGCTTCGGGCAGCGCTCGCTGCCACCCTGGACGAACTTGAACCCATCATCCTGGCACGGTTCCAGGCCAAACAGGATGTCAGGCTGACCAGCCCTGAACGAATGGCAGCCATCCTCGCGGAGCTGGGACGGCTCGTGGAGGACTTCGACCTCGAAGCAGTGAACTACTTCAAGGAAATGCGCTCCGAGCTTCTCGGAAGCTTCGGTGAGGAGCGGCTCGCACAACTTGAAGCCAGGCTTACCGCGTACGAGTACGAGGAAGCAGCCCGGTGGCTGCGAAGCGAAACCCCGTCATAGCGAAGTGCCTGCGCGGCCTGAGGCTTTTCCCCCTCGGCAGCCGCCTCGGCGTGGCAATCGGATCGCAGGTTTTCATTTGTATTTCATTGAATCTTCGCCGAGGTGCGCCTACACTTGCATGGTGGTAACTGCAGGAAAAAGCGGACTACGGCGCGCCGCCCTGATTGTGGTGTCCCTGCTTTTCTTCCTGGTCACGCTCGCAGCCCAGCCAGAAAACAGGAAATGGCATGTCCTCGTGCTGGACTCCTACCATGAGGGCTTTGCCTGGAGCGTCGCGCAGTTCGAAGGCATCAAAGGAATCTTGACCGCAGAGCTACCCGAAAACTCCCTCGACATCTCCGTATTCCACCTCGACGACCGGCGATTCCACAGCAAGCTGGCGCTCACAGAAGCATATTTCGCCCAACTCGCAGGCGACCAGCATCTGGATCTTATCTTCACTACGGACAATTCAGCGTATTCCTTCATGAAGGAAAGCCCCTGGCGGATCGGACGCCACATCCCGCTGGTGTTCGCCGGCGTCAACGACTACATCAGCGACGGAAAGGAAGGCGAGCTCCTCATGACGGGCATCGCCGAGAATTTCCTGTCGGGGCGTTCCGATACGCTCAAGTCCGCGCTGGCCCTCCTGCCCGGAACGAAGCGCGTGGTCTTCACCCTCGACGGTACCCCGACCTCCGTGGCGATTCAAAAGGAGTTCGAGGCCATCGGGGACCAGTTCCCCAGGCTCAGCTTCGATTTCCGGACCATCGATGATCTCGAGGGGCAGATGGCCCTCGTCGCAGGCCTCGGGAAGGGCGACATATTCGTTCCCATCGGAACCCACCTCGACGCCGCAGGTACCCTCCTGACCTACGAAGAGGCGATGGACCGGCTCTCGGCAGCCTGCCCCGTGCCGAGCTTCGGCTTCATCGAAAACCGGATCGGCCACGGCATTGTGGGAGGCAAGATCCTCACCGGACATGACCACGGTGCCGCAGCCGGGAAGCTTGGCCTTGCCATCCTCCGGGGGGCGCCGCCTGGGAGCCTTCCTCCCCTCATGGACAATCCTGGGCAGCTCCTCTTCGACCACAGGCAGCTGGCGCGTTTCAGCCTTCCCGAAACGGCGCTCCCCAAGGGGGCAGAGATCCTGTTCAAGCCGGTGGATCCCCTGGCTGGAATCTGGGGCTACCTTCTTGCCTATACAGTGGCCCTTGTCATATTGACGGTAGTCGTCATTTTGCTGGTGGCTGGCCGGAGGAGGCTCCGCGTGGCCACCGAGCGACTGGCCAGGAGCGAGGCAACCCTCGAGTCCTATTTCGAGAACTCCCCCGAGGCGATCTTCGTGGCAGACGATGCGGGCCGATACCTCCGCGTCAATCGGGGCGCGAGCCTCCTGACCGGCTACTCGCCCAGGGATCTCCTCAGGCTTTCGGTGGCGGAACTCCTGGCGCCTGCCTCTGTCGACGAGGGACGCGCCCATTTCAGCCGGATCTTTTCCGAGGGCAAGGCCTACGGAGAACTCCAGTTCCGTCGACAGGACGGCAGCATTTTCTGGATGAGCGTCCACGCCGTACGGCTGGGAAGAGACGAGAACTTCGCCATCTGCCAGGACATCACCCGCCGAATCGAGGGTGAGGAAGGGGTCAAACGCTCCCTGGTCGAGAAGGTAACCCTCCTCAGGGAGCTCTACCACCGCACAAAAAACAATATGTCAGTCATCATCGCCATGCTCGAGCTGCAGGCCCTCGAACAGGGGGATGAACGATTGATCACCGCCTTCAAGGAAGCCGAGAACCGCATCCGGTCGATGGCCCTGGTCCACCAGAAGCTCTACGACGCTGCCGACCTCTCACATATAAACCTCAAGGACTATATCAGGGACCTGATCGAACTCCAGTCGAAGAGCTATAACGTCTCATCCTCCGAGGTAGCCTTCGACACGGAGCTGGACGAAGTCGAGGTCCTCATCGACAGCGCGATCCCTTGCGGCCTCATCCTCAACGAACTGATCTCGAACGCCCTCATCTTCGCTTTCCCCGAGGGGAGAAAGGGAAGGATCTCCGTTTCCCTGCGATGCGGCAAGGATGGATCCATCGAGTTCTTTGTCGCCGACGATGGCATCGGGGTTCCCATCGGTTTCGACTTCCGCCGCGACGGTCATCTAGGACTGCAGACAATCTTCGGCCTCGGGGAGGGACAGCTCGAGGGAAGTGTTGATTTCCATTCTGGCGCGGGCTTGGCCTGCCGAATCACGTTCAAGGATGACCAATATCGTGCAAGGGTATAAAAGATGAAACACACGCGGATTCTTGTGGTCGAGGATGAATTCATGATCGCCAGCCAGCTCAAGACAAACCTCATCAAGGTTGGCCATGTCGTCTGTGGAATCGCGAGCCGGGGCGAGGATGCCATCGCCATGGCCCGGAAAGAGGCGCCGGACGCCATCCTGATGGATATCAGGATCCGTGGCTCCCAGGACGGCATGGCGGCGGCAAAGGAAATCAGGACCTTCCTCGACGTTCCTATCATCTTTACCAGCGGCTATGCAGATCACGAGATGCGCGACCAGGCCCTGGCGCTCCAACCCTCGGCCTATCTTCTCAAACCCATCAGCATTGCCCAGATCGAGGAACTCCTCGAAGGCGACTTCACTGCGAACTGAATGAATGCGCCCAAGGTGCCCGAGGCGGGCTGCCTCCCTGATCAGGCCGCGCGGCTTGAACTGAGCCCCTGGCTGCCGCCTCCTGGACCAGGATCGAGGGCGGGGTTTCAGAGAGTCGAGCAAGGGCTGGCAAGCGGAGGGTAAAGGTGCTGCCCCGCCCTGGCTCAGAAGCTACGTCCAGTCGCCCCCCAAACTCCTCGACAATCCCCCGGGAAATCGAAAGACCGAGTCCCGTGCCCTTGCCCGCCTCCTTGGTGGTGAAGAAGGGCTCGAAGATCCTCGAGATGGTCACCGCTTCCATGCCGATGCCGTCATCGCTGACCGAGACAAGGACCCAGTCCCCTTCGAGGGCCGATCGGAGGCGGACAGTGCCCCTTTCCTGTATGGCGTCGTAGGCGTTCGTAAGGAGATTGATGAAAACCTGTTCGAGTTTGCCCGGCAAGCCCACGACGGGCGGAGGCGCACCGAAATCAGTCTCCACGATACAGTTGTGCCTGAGCTTGCCCGCGACGATCCGTAGCGAGGAGCGAAGGACCTCGTCGACGTTACAGGCTGCCCGAGATCCGACTTCGTTCCGCGGGTAGCTGCGGAGCCAATCCACGATATCCTTGATCCTTGTCGCTCCGGTCTCCGATTCGGTGATGAGTTCCTCCATGTCGTCGAGGACAAATCCGGGATCGTTGGCGAAAAGCGCTGCATCGAGTTCCAGCTTCGCCAGGGCGATGGCTTGTGGATCCCCTGCCTTGCCCATCCGCGAAACGTGCTGCGCTGCCTCCACCACGTTCCGTGTGTAGGCAGTGTAGGCAGAAAGGGAGTGGAGGTTGGAAAGGACAAAGGCGAGGGGACTGTTGACTTCGTGGGCGATGCCTGCGGCGAGGGCACCAAGGGAAGCAAGCTTTTCCTGCCCGTGGAGGGCTTCCCTCGTTTCGCCGAGCTTCAGTCTGGCCTGGGTCAGCTCGGCCGCACGGCTGGCCACCTCTGCCTTCAGGATCGCTTCCTTGGCCGCCAGGATCGCTTCCTTGGCCGCCAGCTCCTCGGTCATGCGGTTGAAGCGGATCGCGAGATCCCTGAACTCCGCAGAGCTCCTAACCCGCAGTCCTGCGCTGTAGTCACCCCTGCCGATGCGGCTGACCGCCTCGTTGAAGGCTTCAAGGGGCTTGCAGTACCACAGGCCCAGGAAGAGAAGGAGGCCGAGACCACAGGCTGCGATACTCCCCATCGCCAGGAAGTTCATGGAGCCAGCGACCAGGGCATGCGCCAGGATGAGACCACCACCGGCCAGCACGACAAGAAAGAGCGTGCTGAAGGCCATGCCCCGCAGCATATGGATCCGGCCCGTCACGGTGGGGCTCCGCAGATGGATCGCCTGGTTGATCCAATGGAGGAAGGGCACGACAAAAGGACGGGAATGCACCGCCTTGAGAAAGCTATGGCCCTGTTCTCGATCCTGCTGCGATGCTGCATGTTTGTTCCTCTTTTATAACAATGCAGCAATCGTGCCAAATCGCTCTATTTTTCGATGCGATAACGCTCGAGCTTGTTGTAGAACTGGCGGCGGCTGATGCCGAGCCATTCGGCAGCCAGGCTCCTGTTGTCTCCGGCGCGTCCCAGGACCTCGCGAAGATGCGCTTCCTCGTGAAGGGCCAGGAAGCTGGCCAGGTTCGAGGATAGGGGCAGGGTCTGGGGGACAGACACCGCTTTCAGCGCAGTGCCCTCCCGCCGGATCTCCGCCGGAAGGTCGCCGGCCTGGATGAGGGGGCCCCGCGAAAGGGTGAAGGCTCGGGCGACCGCGTTCTCCAGCTCGCGGACATTGCCGGGATACCCGTAGGCTTCGAGGAGGGTGGCAGCCTCGGGACTGAAGCCCTCGAAGCTCCGCGAATAGCGACGGGAAAAGGCCACGAGAAATCGCATGGCCAGCACAAGGATATCCTCGCGGCGCTCCCGGAGGGGAGGAACGTCGATCCTGATGACGTTGAGGCGGTAATACAGGTCTTCCCGAAAGCGACCGGCATGCACCTCGAGGGCCAGGTCGTGGTTGGTCGCCGCTATCACCCTGACGTCGGCACGGCGGGTCCTGGT
This sequence comes from Rectinemataceae bacterium, assembly GCA_049317365.1. GTDB lineage: Bacteria > Spirochaetota > Spirochaetia > Treponematales > Rectinemataceae > CAIJMU01. The sequence continues at coordinate 5,430 of JBMOIK010000138.1, forward strand.
ACCGCCCACGCGCTCGTAGCTCCCATCCTGGAGCACACGGAGGAGCTTGGCCTGGAGGCTCATCTCAAGGTCCCCGATCTCGTCGAGGAAGAGGGTGCCGCCGCCGGCGAGCTCGAACTTGCCTGCCTTGGCGGAAATAGCCCCGGTAAACGAGCCTTTTTCGTGCCCGAACATCTCGCTCTCAAGGAGGGATGCAACCAAACCGGCACTGTTGACCTTTACAAGGGGGCCTGCCGCCCTGGGGGACAGTCGATGGAGGGCATCGACGATGAGCTCCTTCCCTGTCCCCGATTCCCCGAGTATGAGCACAGGGAAATCACTCCCCTTGATGGCCTCGATGGAACGCCGCACTTCCTGCATGCCCTGGCTCGGAAGCCTGAGTTCCCAGCCCCTGCCCTGCCCCTTTCCGGGATGGATCCCCCGCAGCGACTCGAGCTCGGCCCTCCGGCCGAACTCTTCCATAAAGCGGGTGATCCGGAGCTCGAGCTCGACAAAATCGAGGGGCTTCAGGAGATAGTCCCAGGCACCGTGATGCAGGCACTCGAGTGCGCTCCTGATGTCCTCGTCCCCAGCCACGATGATCAGGCCCAGCGAGGGCCAGGAGGAAGTGATCTTTTCGAGGAAGGGCCGTCCCTCCAGGTCGGGCAGGTGGAGATCGCAGAGGACAAGGTCGATGGTCCGGCTTTCGAGCCTCGCCAAAGCCTCGACACCTGAGGAGGCGCGGGAAAGGACAAGCCGAGCAGCAAGGCTGCCGGATCCAAGCCTCCGGGTTGTCGCATCAAGAAAACCGGCATCCTCATCGACCAGGAGCACGCGAAGGGCTGTTCCCGACCACACCGATGCGGGAATATGGGCAATGGAGTGCGCACGCATATGTGCATATTATTGCACAGGAGATATTTTTTAGCCAGCAGGATTCAGCGTGGCAGCGGCTCAGTCCAGCGCAGCCTCTCCCCCAGACCTGAGCAGGGAGGGGGCGAGGCGGAAACCGAGGTACAGCATCCATGCGATGAGGCCGAGGTGGAGCACATCATTTTCGGAAAACCACAGGCCCCTCGACCAGAGAGCGGGCCCGAGGCCTCCGAGATAGGCGGCGAAGTAGGCAGCCATCACGAGGGCCATGCCGAGCCAGGCCCGGAGGAGGACGAGGTCCGCCCCTCGCTTCCAGCGGAGCCAGGCTACGAGGTTGACGGCAAAAAAGGCCAGCATCGAGGGGATCACGAAGAGCACCATGGCTTCGAAGGAAACCATGAAGGCATCTGGCTTCGCCGCCCCGACAAGGGCAAAGGCGAGATAGGCGGGCGTGGAGATCCAGGCCCAGGCTCCGAGGAGCTTTCCGCCCAGGCCCCGCGTCGAGAAGGCTGCCACGGCCACGCCCATCGAGGAGACGCTCGCGACAGTGAGCATCATGTAGGCGACTTCCCAGTAGCTCGTAAGGGCCATCGTGGCGCGGCCGGCGCCTTTTATCATGTAGCCGAAGGCCTGGTAGCTCGTACCAGCGAGGAGGGTCCCAAGGCCCCAGACCGCGAGCGCGATCCCCCAACAGAGGAGGGCGCGCATGGTAGCTGTCCCCGGAGCCCCAGCCAGGGCCGCTGCGCGTCGCCGCAATCCAAGGAAGCGAAAACCCATGGCGATCGTGAGGATGCCCAGTCCGTATACGATGAGGGTCGAGCTGGGCTGGATAAGGACGAGGTCTCCGCCAGCGAAGTCAAGGCGCCAGGAGGGCTGCGCCGCAAGCCAGGCTTCGGGGCTTAGGGGTGGGGAGAGGGCGAGGGTGCCGAGGTTTGAGAGGTTCATTCCTAAGGATAGTCGCCTGCCTTAGGGCTGCGGTCAACGGCCAGGAGGGACGGCCAATAGGGATGGAGGAGCCAGTCGAATGGTCTTCCCCCATCGGCTCATCCAGCCTCGCGGCAGAAAGCAAGGCAGAAAACCTCCATAGCACGAAGGGCCTCAGGTTCAAGGCATTCGATGCTGTCCTTTGGACTGTGGGTGAGTGCCCAGGTCCCAGGCCAGGCTGGGCCTAGGAGTTCCGCGCCTGGCAGGAGGGCCAAACCCGAGACCGCGCGTGAAAGCCGATCCGCTTCCGAAGCTGGCAGGAGACTGATGCCGACCGAAGGCAGCCCTGCAAGCGAGAAGCCCAGATCATCCGACCAGGGAAGGGGCAGCTCCAAGGGCTCGCCGATGCCTGCCTTGACCGCTGCCCGGCGCAGCGCGGTGACTGTCCCCGCAAGAATCGCCGCACCCTCGGGATCCTCCTCCGGCGCAAAGGCCCGCCGGGCAGAGGTCGAAAGAAGGAGCCGCGAACCCCTCCCTACGACATCCAGGACAAGAATCGAGGGCCGGGTCGGCCACTTCCCCGGTGTCTGTCCCCCTGCTGAGGGTGTCTGTCCCCCTCCGAGGATCGATCTGAGGCCGAGGCCAAGGGAATAGGACCCCTGTGAGAGGGCGCCTTCCGTGGCGGGAGCCTCCTCGCCATCGGTGAACAGGATGAGGACGCCACCCCGCTGGCTTTCACCCTCCCCGCTTCGGTGTCTGTCCCTGTTCTTGCCCAGGCGCGATCTGCCCAGATGAGCCGCCACGCGAACAAGGACGAGGCAGGCGGCCGAGTTGTCGAGGGCTCCGGGGCTTTCTGCCACGCGGTCGTAGTGGGCGACGAGGATGACGGCCGGCTTTCCGTGGCAGGCCCGCACGAGGAGGTGGCGGCGTCCGGCAATGGCCAGGACCTGGCTTGAGACTCCCCTCGATGCGAGCATTGTGGAAAGGAGTGAGAGACGATCGGCCTCAGGCGCAAGAAAGGCCCGGAAATCCGGGCCAAAGGGGTCGGTCTCGGAGTCGGGTGGCTCCATGCCTCCTGGGCTCACCTCGGGGCGGCTGCCGCCGGGTCCTGGGCGGGATCGGGCTTCCTGGACTGGCCCGGAGACCCGGTCGAAGCTCGGATGACCAGCTCGAAGGGCAGGATCCTTGAGCGGGAATCAGCCCTGGAAAGGAGCTCGCAGGCGAGGGTAGCGGCGCCAGCGCCCTTTTCGAAGCCCGCCTGTCGCACCGTGCTGAGGGGCGGGGAGGCGCGGCTGGCCAGGGGGATGTCGTCAAAGCCAGAGACCGAGGCATCAGAGGGAACTGAAAGGCCCCGTCTCCTGAACGCATCGTAGGCACCGAGGGCAATGATGTCGGCCATGGCGACGAAGGCGGTCGGCATCGGACCGGGAAGGGCGAGGAGCTCGTCGGCAGCGCGGAGGCCTCCCTCGAAGGAGCCCTCGGCGAGCACGATGGCTGCGTCTGGCCCCCCGGCCTCGAGGTTGAACTTCGAAAGCGCCTTCGCGAAACCGGAAAGGCGCCTCTCGCTGACCAGGGAATGTCCTTCGGCGCCGCTGGAATAGGCCTCGGGCTTGAGCCTGAGGATGCCCACCCGACGGTGGCCAAGAGCCAGCACGTGCTCCATCATCGCCTGGGCGGCTGCCTCGTCGTCTATGCCGATGTTGGCAATTCCCTCCATTTCGCGGGCATCGATGGTAACGAAGGGCAGGTGACGGCGACCGAGAATGCGCGTGACCTCGGTATCGACCTCGACGCCTATCATGATGAGGGAATCGACGGCGGCCCTGCGTGCTGCCTCCTCGACCTTGCCACGGATCGGGGGCAGCATCGTAAGGACAAGCCCCCGTTCGTCGCAGATCATGCCGATACCGCGCACGATCTCGCAGAGGTGCGGATTGGAGAGGGCCTCGTGAAGGGGCTGGGGCAGGAGGAGCCCTATGGCTCCGAGGCGGCGTGTGGCCAGGGCCCTGGCCACCGAATCGGGCTCGTAGCCCATCTCCGCGATGATGTCCAGGACGCGCTTCCGGGTCTCGGGCGAGATCCGACCCGGATCGTTGAGCACGAAGGAGACGGTCGTCTTGGAGACACCCGCCTTCGCAGCGATGTCCCTGATGGTCACGCGCACAGCCGCTCCTGGACGCCAGTCTGATCGAGCCGTCGGCTCCCCGTCATTTGATCG
>JBMOIK010000139.1:0-9413 GCA_049317365.1 Rectinemataceae bacterium
TGTTGAAATAGAAGTGATCGCTGCGGTAGATGCTTTCCTCGAGCCCTATGGGAATGTAGCTGCGCGCAGGCAGGGCGCGAAGCTCCACGGCCTCGGGATCGAAGGCAGCACTGCCTTCCTTCACGAAGCGGATCTTGCTGTCGATGGCATCCCGTATCCGTAGCAGTTCCTCTCCCCGGCGCGAGAGTTCGTCGGACTGCTCGCGCATGCGCTGAAGGGTGGACTCAGGATCGCGGGAATCGAGGTCGGCCTTTATCCGGGAGAGGGGATATCCGAGACGCTTCAGGAAGTGGATGGTGGCAAGGCGGTAGATCTGGTCGAAACGGTAGATCCGCTGTCCCGTGCCTTCCCGTCTCCGCAGGGGAGTGAAGAGGCCGATGGACTCGTAGTAGTGCAGGGTCTGCACGTTCAGATCGAAGAGTGATGCAAGCTCGCCGACGCTGAAGGAATCTTTCACGGCTCCTAGGCTAGCGCCGTCCGCGATCGAAGGGAATACCCAGGGAGGCCGGATCGCGGGTCTTTCCGATGGAAAAGAGGAGGACGATCACCGTCATCACGTAGGGGAACATTATGAATGCCTGGGAGGGAATTCCGCTGTTCCCTGTCTGCATCCGGAACTGGAGGGCATCCGCCGCGCCAAGGAGAAGGGCAGCCAACGCGACCCCGAAGGGCTGCCTCCTGCCGAGGATGACGACTACCAGCGCGATGTAGCCCTTCCCCGATGTGACGTTCTCCATGAAGAAGCCGAGGGTTCCGAGGGTGATCGAGGCGCCGGCCAGCCCCCCGAAGCAGCCATTGGCGGCCGCTGCCACATAGCGGGTCCGGATGACATCCAGGCCGGCCGAGTCGGCGGCGTGGGGATTTTCCCCGGCCGCGTGCAGGATGACTCCCCACTCGCTGCGCCGGAAAAGCAGCCAGACCAGGCCAGTAGCCACGAAGGCGAAATAGACAAAGGGATTCTGCGAGAATAACACCGGCCCGAAGAAGGGGATCGACGAGAGGAGGGGAATCTCGACGGCGGGGAGCACCGGACATTCGGGCAGGCTCGTGGTCCTTCCAAAGGCCATAAGAAAGAAATAACTGGTAAGACCCGAGGCCAGGAAGTTGAGGGCGAGTCCGGAGATGGTCTGGTCAGCCCTGCGGCCCACCCCGAAGAGGGCGTGGAGGAGGCTGGCGAGCATGCCGCCGGCTATGCCCGCAAGGATGCCGAGCCAGACGCTCTGCGTGGCCCAGGCGACGATGAAGGCCGCGAAGGCGCCCGAGAGCATGATGCCCTCGAGTCCGATGTTCAGTATTCCCGCGGTTTCGGAGATCGACTCACCGAGACCTGCGATGAGGAGGGGCGCTGCCATCCGGACCGAGGCAGCCGCGAAGGTGGCGACTTCGCCCAGGAGGGCTGCGAAACTCTGGCTGTCGCTCATCGTACCCCCTTGGCGCCGCCGGCTATCCTGTCACCGATCGGTCGACGGGCAAGGATGAGAAGCACCAGGACTCCCATGATGATCCAGGAGATGGAGCTGGGTACGCCCGAGGCTCGTTGCATCGACGAGGACCCGACCTGGAGGGCGGCGATGCCCAAAGAGGCGATGACGATCCCACCTGGATGGTTCCTCCCAAGGAGGGCCGCGATGATGGCCACATAGCCGAAACCCGGAGAGATGCCCTCGAGGAGGCGATGGTGGATGCCGGTGATCTCGCTGGCCCCCGCAAGACCCGCAAAGCCACCCGACAGGGCCGAGGCCAGGAGGAGGTTGGCGGGCACCGAGATGCCGGCGACGAGGGAAGCCCGTGGATTCAGGCCGACTGCCCGCATCCTGAAGCCGGCAAGGGTCCTGGACATGAGGAACCAGACCCCCAGGGCGGAGGCGAGTGCGATCACGAGGCCCAGGTGGAGACGGGTGGGCTCGAGAATGGCGGGCAGCCGCATGGCTTCCGGAAGATCGGGGGACATGGGAAGGGGATAGGAGGGATCCTTCATGACCGAGCGGACGAGGATGCCCACGACATTGATGGCGATATAGTTGAACATGATCGTAGTTATGACTTCCGAGAGTCCGAAGCGGGATTTCAGGAAACCCGGCACGGCGGACCACAGGCCCCCTCCGGCAAAGCCGCAGAGGAGTGCCAGGGGCAGCATCACAGGGGCCGGGAGCCCGGGGAAGAGCAATCCGACTGCGGTCGCCGCCGTGGCTCCGAGGTAGATCTGCCCTTCGGCGCCGATGTTGAAGAAACCGGTGCGGAAGCCGATGGAGACCCCGAGTCCGGCCAGGATGAGGGGCGTCGCGCGGACGAGGACTTCGGAGATGGAGTAGAAGGAACCGAAGGCGCCGCGCAGGAAGCCGGAGGCAGCCTTGCCTGGATCGGCCCGCACGGCGATGACGAGGGCTGCGGCCACGGCCAGGACGATAAGGAGGAGCAGCGCGGCGAAGCCGAGGGTCCTCAGGAAGCGCATGCTCCCTCCGCCATTCCCTGGCCGCCCATGAGGAGGCCGATGCGCATCATGTCGAGGCTGCCATCGTTGTCATAGGCAGGGGAAAGCCTGCCCCGATGGAGGACCGCAAGGCGGTCGGCCAGGGCCAGCAATTCGTCCATGTCCGAGGATATGAGCAACACTGAGGACCCGGCGGCCCTGCGCTCAAGGAGCCGCTCATGGACGAACTCGGTGGCTCCGATGTCGAGCCCCCGCGCAGGCTGGAAGGCGACAATGATGGCCGGCCCGGAGGACAGCTCCCTCGCAAGGATGAGCTTCTGCTGGTTCCCGCCGGAGAGGAGCCTTACCTCCTCGCTGGGCCCGCGCGTCTTGATGTGATAGTCCGCGATGGCCCCGGCCGCGCCTCTCAGGCAGGCCTTGCGGTCGACCAGGCCGAAGCGGACGAATCGGGGGTCGTCCAACTTCCCAAGCAGGTAGTTTTCCGCCAGGTCGAAGCCCAGTACCAGCCCATCGTGGTGCCGGTCATCTGAAACGTAGGCCAGGCCACGCCGTTTCCGCTGTCCGGGTCCCAGACCCTCGACCGGAAGGCCGCCAAACAGGAGCCTCCCCGAATCCGGAATCCTGAGCCCGAGGAGGCACTCGGCCAGTTCCTTCTGTCCGTTGCCGTCGACTCCCGCGATGCCGAAAACCTCGCCCGGTGCGACGGAGAAAGAGACCGACTGAAGGCCCTTGCCCGAGACCGGATGCAGGGAGATGGCCCTGGCCTCGAGACCCGCGCGATCCTGGGCGGCGGAAGGGGAGGGCGGAACTGCGGCACGCGAAGGCGCTGCGGCCGCTGCGGCCGCTGCGGCAAGGAGTGGCGGAGCTGCGGCATGCAAAGGCATCGCGGCTGCTGCATCCCGCCTCGCGGGAGACTTGAGCTCCCTCCCGATCATCAGCTTCGAAAGCCCTGGGGCAGTCGCCCCCGCGGCGTCGAGCGTCGCGACTTTCACGCCATCGCGAAGCACGGTGATCCGGTCGGCGAAGGCCAGGACCTCGGATATTCTATGAGTTATGAGGATCACGGAGTGGCCCTGGCCCTTGCAGGTGGCCAGGACGCGGAAGAGGCCATCGGTCTCCCCCGGGGTCAGCACTGCCGTCGGCTCGTCGAGGATGAGGAGCCGCGCGTCGCGGTAGAGGAGCTTCATGATCTCGACTCGCTGTCGTTCTCCCACCGAAAGGGAAGCTACCGTGGCAGTGGGATCGACGTCGAGACCGTAGCGGGCCGACAGCTCACGGATGTCCGCGTCGAGCCGCCGGCGGTCAGGAAAGGGATGCCCGCGGGATTTCAAACCAAGTGTTATGTTCTCGGAAACGCTCAGGGTTGGTACCAGCATGAAATGCTGGTGCACCATGCCGATACCCAGGGCGATGGCCTCTTTTGGGCCGTGCCCCCCGAGCTCCTCGCCTCGCCAGACGATGCTGCCGGAATCGGCGGCGTAGATTCCGTAGAGGATGTTCATGAGTGTGGTCTTGCCGGCACCGTTCTCGCCGAGGAGGGCGTGGATCTCGCCCTCCCCGACATCGAAGGAGATGCCGTCATTGGCCGGAACTCCCGCAAAGGACTTCCGGATATCCCGCATGGCGAGCATCGCCGGCACGGCCACCTGGTGAGTTCCCGCCTACTTCGTAGCCGTGGTGACCACGGGAATCTTGAGGCTGCCGGCAGTGATCTTCTTCTTGGCGTCTGCGATCATGTCCTTGGCCTTCTTCGCGATCTTGGCATCGAAGTCGTGATAGGCCGCGATGTCGACGACCCCGTCCTTCATGCCAAGGTTGAAAACTCCACCCTTGAAGCTGCCTGCGCGCACCTTGTCCACAGCGATCATCACGAGGGTGGGCACATTATATATAGTGCTGCAAACGACAGCGCCGGGGGAGATCACGCTCTGGTCCCAGGAATCGCCGGTGGTAAGGAGCCCGCGCTCCTCGGCAGCCTTGATGACGCCGGTGCCAGCCTGGTTGGCGATGTGTGAGAGGACGTCAGCGCCCTGGTCGGCCATCGCGAGGGCGGCTTCCTTGCCGAGATTCACGTCGGTGAAGGAGCCGATATAGGCGCTCAGGACCTGGATCTTCGGATTGTAGGCCTTGGCGCCGAGCTTGTAGGCTTCGACAACCTTGATGATGGAGGGCTGCTCGATGCCGCCGACCATGCCGATCTTCCCGCTCTTGGACAGGGAAGCCGAGAGAATACCCATGAGGTAGCCGGCTTCCTCGCAGGCGATGACGTAGGAGGCAACATTGTCGGCCTTGGAATTGGCCTCGATTGCCATGAACTTGATCTTGGGAAATTTCTTGGCGACGCGGACAGCCGGATCGCCGTACTGGAAGCCGTGACCGATGATGAGGTCATAGCCCTGCGAGGCGTAGTCCATGAAGGCGGCTTCGCTGTCGGCGACACCTACGTTCTCGGAGTAGGCTGTCTGGATGCTGTACTTGGCCTCGGCGTCCTTGAGACCCTGGAGGGCCACCGCGTTCCAGCCCTGGTCGTTGGCCGGTCCGGACAGGATCAGGGCTACCTTGACGTTCTTGGCCTGGCCGACAAGCGGCGCCGCGGCGAGCGACACTGCCAGCGCGATCAACAAGAGCTTCCTCAGTTTCATGACGATACCTCCCCTTTGTCTGTGGGCGACCATCCGGTGCCCGTAAAATACAATGCGTGTTCCTGGTTTATCCCTGCCTCGCATAGGCCGGGCTCTTCGAGCGTATCGCCCGCGTGCAGGCAGCGTCAGCCTCGGCGGCGAGGCGTTCCTCGTCCACTCCTGTCAGCCTTCCGTCGGCATAGATCACCCTGCCGCCCACCATGGTGAGCCAGACCGGCCCGGTCACCCCGGTTCGGGCCAGTAAATTGGCCGGATCGTGGGTGGCCCCTGACAACTCGAGCTTGTCGCTGTCCACCATGAAGAGGTCAGCCGCCTTGCCGACCTCGAGGGACCCGATGTCCGGCCTCCCGAGGAGCCTGGCCCCGCCCACCGTGGCGATTTTCAGCATTTCATAGGGACTGGGACAACCGCCCCGTGCCTTGGAGTGGAAGGACTGCATGAGGTAGGCCATCCGCAGGCTGTCGAGGAGGTTGGAACTGTCATTGGTGGCAGATCCATCGCAGCCGAGTCCGAGTGTCATGCCAGCCAGGGTCATCGCAGGTATATCGAGGATGGGAAAGCCTCCCAGGGTCGCTGGCGCCGGACAGTGGGCGAGGCCTGTGCCCGTGGAAGCCATGACCTTGTATTCATCGGGAGTGAGTTCCCAGCCGTGAGCCAGCCAGACATCGGGTCCGACAAAGCCGATCTCCTCGCACCAGGCCAGCGTACGCTTGCCCCAGCGCGCCACCATGCCGGGATTCTCGCCTTCTCCGAGGTGGGTATGGAGGCGGACCTTTTTGGAGCGGGCAAAGGCCAGGGCTTCGACAAAGGTTTCCCGGCGGCAATTGATGGGCTGGCAAGGAGAGACGACAACACCCGTCATCGCAAAGGGCTCGTTTTTCCCATAGAGCCCGATGAGGCGGTCGCAGTCCGAAAGGAACTCCTCTGTGCTCTCGAGCATCTCGTCGGGGATGGTGCTGCCCTCGGAGTTCGGCAGCGTGTTGGCGCCCCGACCCGCATGGTAGCGGATGCCCAGGAGCCGGGCTGCATCCATCTGCCGGTCGACGAGTCCCGGCCCCGCATGGCGGGGGAAGCAATACTGATGGTCAAAGGCAGTCGTGCAACCGTGCTTGGCCAGGTCAGCGAGGGCGACGAGGGAGGAGTAGTAGATGGAATCGGAATCTATGAGCTTGAAGATCTCATAGATCTTCCCTATCCAGTCGAGGACCGAGAGATTGGGGTAGTCAACCGCGAGGAGGTTCCGGACAAAGGTCTGGAAAAAGTGGTGATGGGTGTTGACGAGGCCCGGGTACACGAACTTGCCCCGCGCATCGATGAAGGTTGCACCTGCCACCTGGGCTGGCTGGGTCGAGGCGAGGTCAGGACCAATGGCACGGATCGATTGCCCCTCGACAAAAATGTCTGCGTCACGCCAGAGGCTGTCATTTCCATCACAGGAAACGATGGCCCGGGCATTCCGTATCAGCAATCTGCTTTCCATTAGCCGCGCCTCCTGGGCCGCGCAGGGGGACTCTACAGCCTCTAGTAACTAGAGGTGCAAGTGGAATTTCGAGGAAATACTTGGAAATCCTCAAAAAAAGGAAGCAGTCGCCTCCACGCACGCAGCCCTGTGTGCGGCTGCGATGCCAGACCGGCGAGTCACACCATGGAGCCAGCCAGTTGCGCTTGTCGGCTCGAGGCAATCCACCCTACAATCCAACGCGCATCCGGCAAGCCGCGCATGTGAAATGCCCACCATCTGGCGAACCTTGAAAGGGGACGCGATCATGAAAAAAGGCCTATGGTCACTTCCTTTTGTCGCAGTGATGGTAATTGTGAGTTGTCAAAGCCCTGTCTACCAGAATCCACCCTCCGTCAGCAGCAACAAGGTCAGGTTCGATGCCAATGGTGGCAGCGGCGACATGCCGGATCTGACAATCACTGCAAACGATTCGGCAAACCTGCCTGCAAACACCTTTTCACGAACTGGCTATTCCTTCACCGGCTGGAATACCTCAGCCGACAACTCAGGCACAGCCTACGCCGCAGGCGCAACCTTCACCATGGGAGCGGTGGAGCTGACACTATTTGCCCAGTGGACTGCCCTCTCAAGCCATGACGTCAGTTATGACGGCAACGACAACTCAGGCGGGACGGTGCCGGCCGGTGGCAGCTATCTTTCCGGCGCCGCGGTGACTGTCCGCGGCAACACCGGCGGCCTGGTCAAGACCGGGACTACCTTTGCTGGCTGGAACACCCTGGCGAACGGCTCGGGCACCGACTACGCAGCCGGGGCGACCCTTGCCATGGAGTCGGCCCCAGTGACGCTCTACGCCCAGTGGACGAGCTCCACAGGGAACGGTCTTGCAATCGTCGACCCACCGAAGACAACAGTCACCTTGACGGGGCAATCCTCCTTCCTTGCCCAGAACAGCAGCATGAAGGTAAGCGCTACTGCCTCGGATACAACTGATTCCTGTGCCTGGTACCTCGATGGCTACCTGATCCAGCAAGGCGGAATGAGCTGCACCGTCGGACCCTCCCTGTCCCTCGGTGCCCATGGCCTCGTGGCAATGGCAGGGAAAGGCGACACGCTTTTCTCCGCATCCTGCCTGTTTACGGTCCAGTGAAGGGAGGACAGCATGAATAAAGTACCAATTGCGATTTCAGCAGCCCTTGTCGCCCTTCTTTTCATTGCCTGCAAGAATCCTGTTTCGACGAACGGCGCGCCGACAGGAAGGCTTGGCCTCTCGATTTCGCCCAACGCGGGCCGATCCATCGTACCGGCAGACATGGACATCGCGAGCTATCGAGCCAGCGGCAGCGGACCTTCGGGAGCCACGATCCCGACGACGGTGAAACCAACCGGGTCCTTTGTCTTCGATAGCCTCGCGGCAGGCTCCTGGTCAATCACCGTAGATGGATTGGATGGCTCTGGTGCGATGATTGCATCGAAAACAACGACAGTGGAAGTCATCGCTGCCCAGTCCTCGAGCGTGAGCATCCAGCTGATCCCGATAATCGGCACCGGACAGCTCAGCTTGTCAATCTCTTGGCCGAGCACGCGCCAGCTGGACTCGGTAGTGGGGACCCTCAGGTCCAGCGACGGAACTGCTACGACGCTGAAGCTGTCAATTACAGGCAATGGCGCGAGCTATTCAGGCAGTCTTGCCTCCGGGTCGTACACGCTCTTCATCAATTTCAGCTTGTCCAACAGGATCGTTGCCGTTCCACTTGGGGAATCGCTGCTCGTCTACGCCGGCAAGACATCAAGCGCGACGCTTTCTGTGCCGGACAGCCAGTTCAATCTCGCTGCGACAACGACAGCACAGCCTTGCGTTACCGATGGATTCGAATCCTCCGGTTTTTCCGCATACAACTGGACAAGGTCGGGAACCGAGGTGCCAACAGTCACCGCTGGCAGCTCCCATCTCGGCGCAAGATCCGCCATCTTCGATACGACGAACGGGCGTAGAGGCTACACCTCCTCGCTTTCGATCATGGTCAAGCCCTCGACCGCTTCCGAGGTCTCGTTCTGGCAAAAGACGGATATCGGGACCGATGTGGGGACGGTTTTCCAGTTTTCCATCGACGGGGTAAAGCAGGGTCAATGGAATGGGCTCGAGGGTTCCTGGACCAGGTATTCCTTCCCGGTCGCGGCCGGCTCCCATACCCTGGCGTGGACCGCGATCAAGAATTCCGGCTCCTACTACCTGTCAGCTACGAACTCGGTCTACCTGGACGATATATCCCTCATCCCGGATGTGACCGCCACCGTGCAGCTTGCGCCGAGGGGAACGCTGGACAGCTATGTAGGCATGGAAGCCATATCGTTTTCTGCGACAGCCTACAGGGCGGATGGATCTGAGAAAGCGGGCACTTCCTTCACCTATGCCGTCACCTCCATCGACGGCGGCGCCGGATCGATAAATTCAGCGGGAACCTTCACCCCCACGGCAAGCGGTACCTGCCGTGTCGTGGCAACCAGTCCTGAAGGTCTTGGCGCAACAAGCCAGACGATCACCATCCATCCAGCGAATTTCAGAAGCCTTCCCTTGATCTATGCCGGGAAGACCTACGGCGGACAGACAACTACCGGGACCGGCGACCCGCTTGCCCATTCGTATGGAGGAATCTCCATCAGCTCTCCGACAGCGTCGACCTTCGATGCGGATGCCTTCTTCACCCTGGAAGGAACGATCTCGGTACCCTCTGTTTATAATTATGCCTATGTCATCGTGAGCAAGGACGGGAACGCGGCCGACACCACGAGCTATTTCCCGAGGTCGGGCTTTTCAACGAGGATATGGCTGCGCTTCGGCTCTGGAGCCTACACGGTTGCCGTATATAGCCTGACGACC
>JBMOIK010000140.1:0-9391 GCA_049317365.1 Rectinemataceae bacterium
GAGTCCGCCAGGGAAACGCTGTTTGTCTGGAGGGCGGCCCAGAAGACCGTCCCGTCCATCTTGACCAGGCGCAGCTTGAAGGCCTGGGCCTTCCCCGTTTCCAGGAGTTCCTTCCGGTGAAGGTAGAGGCTGCTATGGTCATCCATGTGCACGAACTGCAAAAAGAGCAGCCCGACCAGCTTGCCGCGGGGACAGCCAAGAAGGGTAGCGGCCAGAAGGTTGGCTTCGGTGATGAGCCCCTTGGCGCTCACCGTGGCATAACCGACCGGCGCAAGGTCGTAGAGCTGGAACCAGCCTGCCCGGGCTTCCTTGAGGCTCTCCTGGGCCTTGCGGAGCTCCTCGTTCTGCATCTCGAGTTCGACCTGGTGGACGCGAAGGTCGTGGAGTAGGGTCTCGATTTCCTCAGGCAGGAGGGGATCCACGCACTCGGGAAGTAGGGCTTTTCTGGCCGAGGCAATCTCTTCGGCCTTACGACGCAGCTCGTCGCTGGCGCTCATGGCCTTCACCTGGCTCCCTGGTCCGGCGCCCCTTGTTCGAATGGAAACTCCAGGATGCAGCAGGTCCCTTCCGTTTCGGATAGGATCTGGAACCTGCCGTCGATCTGTTTTGTCAGTCCCTTCATCAAGCTAAAGCCGCTGCTGCCTCCGGTGCCCAGATTTTCAGTGACCCCAAGCCCCCGGCCGTCATCCCTGACTTCCAGTATGGCTCCAATGGCGGTAGCCCGGAGCGAAACCCTGATCGTTCCCTCCTTGCCGCCAGGAAAGGCATGCTTCACCGCGTTGGTCACCAGTTCAGTGAGGATGAGCCCGATGGGGGCGGCGAGGGTAGCTGCTACGGTGATGTCTTCAAGCTCGGTAACCAGGGTGACGTGCGGCAGCATCGTCAGCGGAGAGGCGATGCGACGGCAGTAATCGCCCAGGCGCACGCGGGAAACCGATGCTGTAGAATAGAGGAGGGAGTAGAGTTCGGAAATGGCAATGACCTTGGAATCCAGATCCCCCAGGACCTTTTTTGTCTCCGCTGAAATGGGACCCTGGGAGGCCATGGCGATTATCGTGCAGACCAGGCTGAAGCTGTTCTTCGCTCGGTGCTGGAGTTCACGGAGCAGTTCATGCTTTTCGGCCAGCGCGTGTTTGAGCAGCTCCTCGGCCCGTTTTGCCTCGGTGATGTCGCTGAGCGCGATGCGGAAGCTTGAGCGGCCTTCGGGCTCTGTGTACGTGTCCGCCTCCAGACGGGCCCAGAAGACCGTCCCGCCCTTGCTCGCCATCCGGAGTTCGCATTTCTCCGTCTTTACGGTGTTGACCACCAGTCTCCAGAACAGGTACCAGTTGTCCTTGTCCGCCTCGGCCACAAAACTCGAGAAGACTTTCCCGATAAGGACGCTGCGGGACTCCCCGAGCAACTGGGCGCCCTGGAGGTTCGCCTCGAGCAGCAAACCCTTGTCACTCATCCTGAAATAGCCTACCGGTGCCAGGTCATAGAGCTCGAAATAGCGACGGTGCGTCTCCTCGAGTTCCATTTGAGTCCGTAGCAATTCCTCATTCTGCAGCTCGAGTTCGACCTGATGCACGTGCAGCTCGGACATGACCGCGCGAAGCGCCATTGGGGTGAGGGCCTCGGGATCGTTTTCTCCCATCCAGACCCGCTGCGCCTCGGACTTGGCCGAAGCCCGCTTGCGCAGCTCCTCATTCCCCGCCATACACCAGCTTCCTCTCTGTCGTCGCGATCGCGTAGACCACGCCCATCTCGTTGACCAAGGCCGTGGAGGAGATTGTTATCTTGATGACCGACCCATCCTTGGCCAGCCGTTCAGTCACATAGCCTTCGATGACCTCGGAATGGCTGAGATTGAGAAGCACCGACATCGCCTCCGACCTGTGTTCTTCCGGTATCCTGTCACGGACATTGAGGGCCAGGGCCTCTTCCTCGCTCCAGCCGTAGAGCCGCACCGCCCCCGGGTTCCAGGCAAGGATGTCCCCCATGAGATTCTGGACGGTTATGGCATCAGAGGCATCGCGCAGGACTACAGCCAGGCGGCTTTCGCGATGTGCAGCCGCCAGGGCCATGCTGGTCTGCTTCATCGCGGAAATGTCCATAAAGCTGACCACGGCGCCTTCGATCACGTTGGTCTGGGTTCGATAGGGCTGGATCCGCAGGGCGTACCATTCGCCCTCGAGGGTTCGCACCTCCACTTCCTTGGGAATCAGGCTGTCCAGAACTCCCTGGATGTCTTTCGTCAACCTGTCGTATTCGACAAGCCTGGTAACGATATGGCCAAGGGGCCTCCCTTGATCGGATGAAATCAGGTTGATGACCCGGCTGGCGTGGGGGGTGAAACGAAGGATGCGCTGATTGTGGTCCACGAAGACGGTGGCGATCCCAGTTCCGGCCAAAAGGTTGTCCATGTCATTGCTGACCTGGGTCATGTCCGCAACCTTGGTGAGCAGTTCCGCGTTGACTGTCGCCAGCTCCTCGTTGACCGACTGCAGTTCCTCTTTGGAGGTTTCCAGCTCCTCGTTGGTCGATTGCAGTTCCTCGTTGGTCGACTGCATCTCCTCGTTGGAAGACTTGAACTCCTCGTTGGCGGTCTCAAGCTCCTCGTTCGTCGCCTGGAGGTAATCTTCCTTGACCCGTAGCTCCCGCCTCAGGGCCGCGATGCTGGCTTCGACCTCCGGGCTGTTCAAGGCAAAGTCTTGCTGAGCCAGCAATTGCGGGGCCTTGCCTTCGGGCTTCCCCGCCTCCTCCAGAGTCACGAGAAAGAGGGATACTCCCGGAGGACTCATCTTGATCGTGTAGATGGCCAGGTTCACTGGCGAATAGTCGCCATTGGTTTTGACGATGATCCCTGGACGGCGGACATAGTCCAGCCCGCCCGCAACAATCAGGCGCAGGGCATCGCCCAGCTCGTTCCTTAGCCCCTCTCGGGCCATCTTCATGATGTTGTAGACGCCGACCTCACCCGAAGCCGGCTCGAGATAGAGTCCCGCACGTCCGTGGAGGTAGAGGATCTCACCCCGGTCGTTGATGAGGGCTCCGGTCATGGTCAGGTGCCGCAGCATCGCCTGCTCGGCTATCTCGCGGAGGGACCGCTTGACAATGCCGGAATGTACCCCGGATCTGGGCAAGGCGATTTCTACCGCCGATATCGGCGACACAAAGCGATCCGAAAGCGAGGCCGAGCCGCTACCGTCGGCCCTTCCCCGCCTATACAGCTTCTGCTTCCGGTCCAGAACAGAAAAGTTTTCCCGGAATTCGCCCACGGTTTCCGAGGTGCCAAGAAAGAGAAAACCACCGTCCTTGAGTGCGTACTGGAACAGGGGAATGGTAATTCTCTGGAGCTCCTCCCCGAAATAGATCAGGAGATTACGGCAGCTGATGAAGTCGAGCTTCGAGAAGGGCGGATCCTTGATCACGTCCTGTTCGGAGAAGACCAGCATGTCGCGTATTCCCTTGTGGATGTGGTAGCCAGCGGCATCGGACTCTGCCGAGAAGAAGCGGGCAAGCCGTTCGGAAGTCAGGTCCGCCGCGATGCCCACCGGGTAGATCCCGGACCGGGCCTTGACGATGGCCTGGCTGTCGATGTCGGTAGCGAAGATCTGGACCTTGAAGGACTGCTTCATGGCCTCCTGCCGCTCGGCCAGGAGGATGGCGATGGAGTAGGCCTCTTCTCCGGTGGAGCAGCCTGGAATCCAGATGCGGATCACGCTGTCTGCTTTCTTTCCTGCAAAGAGCTTGGGAATCACCAGATCCTCAAGGACCTTGAAGGCCTCAGGGTCGCGGAAAAAGCTGGTCACGCCTATCAGTAAGTCGCGGAACAGGGCTTCTACCTCGGCGGGGGACTTCTGGAGGAATAAGATGTAGCCTTCCAGGGTCTCGACCCGGTGGATGGCCATGCGCCGCTCGATACGGCGATAGATGGTGCTCGGCTTATAGCGGGAAAAATCATGCCCGGCATGGGAACGCAGGAGAAGAAAGACCTTCTTGAGCAGGCTTTCCGCCTTGGTTTCGCCGCTGGAGCTCCCGACAGCGATGGCCTTGCTGAATGCGTGGGCGACGTAGGCGATGAGCTGGTTAGCCATCTCGGCGGCCGTGAGCTCGAAATCGACAAGCCCTGTCGCGATGGCGCTGCGGGGCATGCCATCGTACTCGGCGGAATTGAGGGTCTGCACAATTACGAGGCCGCCTTCCCCCTTGATGGCCCTCACACCCTGGGTGCCGTCACTGCCCGTGCCCGAAAGCACGACGCAGATTGCCCGCTCGCGCTGGTCCTGGGCCAGGGAGCGGAAAAAAAAGTCGATCGGCAGACGCAGGCCGCGGGGAGCGGCGGGTTCCATAAGGTGGAGGCTGCCGCCCAGGAAACCCATGTCGCATCCAGGGGGTATGATATAAACGCAATTGGGCCTGACGACCATCTCATCCTCGACCTCAAGGACCTGCATGTGCGTGTAGTGCTGGATCAGGTCGACGAGGATGCTTTTATGGTCCGGAGCCAGGTGCTGCACGATGACAAAGGCCATGTCCGGTTCGGAATCGGTTGGCATGCCGGAAAAAAAGGCTTCAAAGGCCGCCAGTCCCCCCGCGGATGCGCCAATCCCGACAATCGGGAATTTGGCGGGAGCCGGGACTACAGAGACTGGGGGCGGGGCGGAATCGGCCTCGCTTGGACTGGGCAGGCTGGCTTTCCGGGAAGGCCTTCCTGAGCTTTTTGTCTCCGCAGGTTCTTTTTCTTTCATATGCCTCCCCCGACACTCGATCCACACGCTCCAATCGCTGGCTGGAACGAATGCGAGAAAAATGTAGTAGGAGTGAGTATAGCCTGAGATAGCGGTTATTTTTTATTAAAAAAACATGAAAAGTGCCCATTCGCCAAACGGATAGCTGCATCCTACCTCGATTGCCGGGTTGGCCACGGAGGTCGATAATGAGTAGCATCCACCCTTGCTGGAGGCTGAAATGAAAGAGGAAGGTGTGCCGATCGCGGCATCGTTCGTGATCTTCGGGGCGACCGGCGACCTCGCTGCGCGCAAGATAGTACCTGCCCTTTACAACCTTGCACGGGGCCGCCACCTCCACCCGAAGACGAGGGTCCTGTGCATCGGCCGCAAGGATTTGAACTCCGCCGGGTACCGGAGCGCCATGGAACTCTCGACCCGCCAGTTCTCGCACACTGGTTTCGACCAGGCTACCTGGGATGCACTGGCCCAGCGCATCGACTACCTCGTCGGGGACCTCGACGACGGAGCCACCTATGTGAAGCTCTCTGCCTTGCTTGCCGACAGCTCCATGCCTGAAACGAGACTTTTCTACCTCGCGGTCGGCCCCGACCAGTTCCCCCGCGTCGCCTATGGCATCGCACGCGCAGGCATCGGGACGGCAGCCTGCCACGATACTGCCTGCGCGACGAGGCTCATCGTGGAAAAACCCTACGGCAGCGACCTTGCCAGCGCACGAGCCCTGACGGAAAAGCTCCAGCACTCCTTTGACGAGCAGGACATCTTCCGCATCGACCACTACCTCGGCAAGGAGACCGTCCAGAACCTCCTCTACTTCCGCTTTGCCAACTCCGTCTTCGAGCCGCTGTGGAACAGGAACTACATCGAGCGCGTCGAGATCGAGGTGCTGGAAACCGTCAGCGTCGGAACGCGGGGCGGCTACTATGACGGTGCCGGGGCCGCCCGCGACATGCTGCAGAACCATCTTATCCAGCTCCTCTGCCTCACGGCGATGGAGCCACCGAGTTCGATGGATCCCGAAGCCCTCCGCGACGAGAAGGTGAAGGTCCTCTCGGCCCTCCCCCACTACAGCGCAGAAGAACTCTGCGCCCGTTCCCTCCGTGGCCGCTACGTGGCCGGACGCCAGGGGGGGAGGCCCGAGGGGCTGCCCATCGGGGCCTATCTTTCAGAGCCGAAGGTGGCCCCCGGCTCGATGACGGAAACCTTTGTCGCGCTCCGCCTCGAACTCGACAACTGGCGCTTCGCCGGTGTGCCCTTTATCCTGCGCACGGGCAAGGCCCTCGAACGCCAGCAGAGCGAGATCAGGGTCCACTTCAAGCCGACGCCCGGCCGCCTCTTTGCCATGCCGGACGGGACCGGGCTGGGGAGGAATGTGCTGACATTGAGGATCCAGCCTGACGAAGGTCTTTTCCTGTCCTTCAACTCCAAGGTGCCGGGAGTCGCCCAGGTCGCGGGCCATGAGCTCCGCTTTTCTTACCGCGAGCTGGATGGCTACATGCCCGAGGCCTACGAACGCCTCATCAATGACGCCATCGCCGGCGATTCCACACTTTTCATCCGCGCCGACGAGACCGAGGCAGCCTGGGCCTTCGTCGACCGCCTCGAGGAGGCCTGGGCTTCGCCGGGGGCTCCTCCCCTGGTCGAGTACCCCGCCGGATCGCCGCCGCTGGAGCTTCCGCCTTGGGCCAGATGATGGTAGCTACGACCTTCTCGTCCGAAGCCGCCTGGATCGACGCCGTTGCCCATGACCTCGAGGCAGCCCAGGCGCGCGCTGCCTCCGAGGGTCGCG
The DNA here is from genome assembly GCA_049317365.1 of Rectinemataceae bacterium. Classification (GTDB taxonomy): domain Bacteria; phylum Spirochaetota; class Spirochaetia; order Treponematales; family Rectinemataceae; genus CAIJMU01. The sequence continues at coordinate 6,523 of JBMOIK010000140.1, forward strand.
GGGCTGAAATCCTCCTTTCCGGGGGGAGCACTCCCGAACCCGTCTACCTGGCCCTGGCCGCCCTCCCCCTCAGGGGCCCCCGCCTCCGCCTCTGGCTCGGGGACGAGCGCCTGGTGCCTGCGTACGACCCGAGGCGGAACGGCAGGCTCATCGAAGACTGTTTTTCCCGCGTCGCCTGGGAGGGGGGGGCCGAGTTCGTGAGCTGGCCCGCGGGCAGGGAGGAGGAGACACTCGGTGGCTTTTCATCCCGGCTGGCCACAGCGCTCGGGGACAGCCCGTACTTCGACCTAGCCCTCTTGGGCATCGGCGACGACGGCCACACGGCAGGCCTCTTCCCCGGGGACCCAGGGAGCGCAGCAGCCCTCGCCCCGGAAGCTTCAGGCACAATTGCTTCAATCCCGGCCTCTGCAGCACTCGCCTTCGCAACGCTGGCCCCGAAGGAACCCCGGCAGCGCGTCAGCCTGGGCCTCGAAGCCCTTGCCCGTAGCCGGGTCCTCCGCTTCCTTACCCGGGGAGCTACAAAAGCCCGGATCCTGTCGCTCCTGGTCGGCGAGGACGGGCGGAACTATCCGGCCCGGATGGTCGCCGACCGTGCGGCTGAACTCGGGGCCGACATCGCGTTTTATCATCGTGAGGCGGGGGAGTGAGCTGGAGCGCGCAGTTTCCATAGACCACGCAGCGCGACTATGCCGGCTGGATGAAACTGCTGCTTCCGGCAGGAATACGGTTCCGGATAGAGAGAAATATTGGACAATATAGCGATAAAAGTGGACATTGTTTCAAGAATGCTTTACATATTAGAGCAGGATGTTTGACAAAGAACTTCTCCGAAAGCGTATCCTCGAACTTGTTTCAGAGGATGTGAAGAGCGTATCCGCACATCTCGTCGCCGAATTCGGCATGAGTCGTCAGTCCGCGAACAACCATATAGCGAGCCTTGTCGAAGCGGGCATCCTCATTCCTTCGGGCCAAGCCCGTGGTCGCGAATACCGGCTTGCGGTGCTGGTCAGTGATAGCCGTCGCTACCTCTGCGATGGCCTCAAGGAAGACAGGGTTTCGCGGGAATTCTTCCAGCCCTTTTTCAGCGAGCTCGCATCCAATATCCAGTCCATCTGGCAATACGGTACAAGCGAGATGGTCAATAACGCCATCGACCATTCCGGTTCGGAGGAGGTCATCGTCGGAGTGCGAAGGACGGCACTCTACACCGATGGATGGGTCGTAGACCGAGGCGAGGGGATCTTTGTGAAGATCCAGAAGTCGCTCGCCCTTTACGACCCCCGCGAGTCCATTCTCGAACTGGCCAAGGGCAAGTTCACGACGAGTCCCGAGAACCATTCGGGTGAGGGCATATTCTTCACTTCGAAGGCCTTCGATCGCTTCGACATCGTCTCGGGGGGAATCCACTTCCTGCATGACGGGAAAGCTTTCGAACTGCCCGACCCCTGGGTCGGGCAGTTCGAGCGCACAGGCGACTCGCCGGGAACTGCGGTATTCATGCGACTGTCCAATACAAGCGCACGAACTACCAGGGAAATCATGGACCAGTTCGCTGCCCCGGAGGAGTTCAGCTTCGCCAAGACCATCGTTCCGGTACGACTTGCGCTCTACGAGGGCGAGAAGCTCCTCTCGCGTTCACAGGCAAAACGCCTGTCGTTGCGCTTCGAGCACTTTGCCACTGTGGTCCTTGACTTCAGCGGAGTGGATGAAATCGGCCAGGCTTTCTCGGACGAACTTTTCCGCGTGTTCCCGAAGGCCCATCCCTCGGTCGTCCTCTCCCCGATCAATGCTGTTCCTGATGTCGCGGCGATGATTGCGCGGGCCAGGAATTCGCATCGCTGAAACTCAAATGGATGATAACTTCAATTAATTGATATTTGTCAATGTTGGAGCAATTGGTTGCGAGTGTTGGATGATGCCCCTTGCCTGGCCAACCCCACGGCGAGACCGAGGGTCCCACGGTTGCGCAAGAGGGCATAGTTATTTACATCGATTGTCGCCTGGACGGAATTCGAAAGTCCTGTAAGGCCGCGATTCAACGCCAGGGGGTCCTGAAACCCATCGAGGCTGCATTGTCCGGTGGCGAGCAACGCCAAGGTTAGTTCCTTATGATGAGTACTCAGGCTTCCCCGGATCGACAAGCACATCCCAACCTTTTAATTCATTTCTTAATTGGGTCGAAATGCCCATGGTGAGCCAATCCCCAAATCCGGGCAATTCCCGAAGCAAAAGGATGGTCGAAGCTTCCAGGCCCGGTCCGCTTGCGGCAGCGCACCCGGGACAATGTCTCCGCTTTTCATGATTGGGGTTCCTCTCGCGCACATCCTGTTCGGTGTCCTCCGGTTCGTCATCACCATAGCCGCGAGCGAGTCCGACCAGGGAGGCATGAATCATTTCCTCCCTGTCCTCGTCAAAGGGGAGAATGATGAGTTCAACGCGCTTGCCTTTGAACTGCCCCATGTTCGGGACCGTGATCGTATCGCTTTCGACATCGGCTATTATTCTGACAGCGTTCATTGCATCCTCTTAAATTATGACAGCGACTCGTTTATGCAAAAGATCGCTTCATCTCGGGTAAACAAGGCTACACAAGAGCGCATTTCGCATTGCTGTACTTGGGCGAAATGCGCTCTTGTGTATCCAATGCACCGGACTCGGTAGTAAGCTGCATAGCCAGTGCAAAGCAATCTATTTTTGAAATAGCGAGCAGGGCAAAGATTCCATCCCTTTAGCCCCCCACCACCGTGACTGTCCCACCCTCGCAGGCTACGGCTTCCCAGCTCAGGCGCTCCGCCCAGGGCAGGGCCCGGCCTGCGGGCGTGCGGTCAAAGACCACGAGCCAGGCATCGGCACTGCGGTCGATGCTGTC
>JBMOIK010000141.1:0-9389 GCA_049317365.1 Rectinemataceae bacterium
TAGGCGTTCCTCTTTACTGCACGTGCGCTCGAAATACTTACGCTTTGAACTGCCAACAGAGGAACAGGAGAAGACGGTTTCCAGCCAGGCCTCAGAGCTTGCCCAGCTGCGCGAGGATGCCCGCCGCGGGGAGCGTCTGCGGAGGCGGCTGCACAACACAGTGCTGGAGCTCAAGGGGAACATCCGCGTGTACTGCCGTGTGCGGCCGTTGGCTGCCGATGAGGCCGAGGACTGCGTAGTCGATGGCGATGGTCTCGTCGATCTTGAGCATGTCCTTCTTTCCCATGCCCTTCGAAGGCGCGTTGACGATGAAGGCCACCGGGACGCCCGCCTTGTCGAGCCTGAGCCAGTTGAAGATGTGGATGCCCTGGCCGGCCTTGATGTGGTCGATGACGAGGCCGTTCCTGATCCTGCCGATGTTCAGCATTATGAGACTCCTAGCAGCGAGGCGATGAGGGCCATCCGGGCGAACATCCCGTAACGCACCTGGGCGAAGTAGGCGGCTCGCGGGTCGGCATCGACTTCCACCGCTATCTCGTTGACGCGGGGCAGGGGGTGGAGCACGGCGAGGTCGGGCTTGGCCAGGCGCATCCTGGCAGCGTCGAGGATAAAGCTGTCCTTGAGTCGGAGGTAATCCTCCTCGTTGAAGAATCGCTCCTTCTGGACCCGTGTCATGTAGAGGATGTCGAGGCGCGGGAGGACCCTCTCGAGGTCGGAGGTCTCAAGGTACTCGATGCCTTCCTTCTCGAAGACCTCCTTCGTTATGAAGTCCGGCACCTTGAGCTCCTCGGGCGACACCAGGACGAAGTGGTTGCCCGGATAGCGCGCGAGCCCCTCGGCAAGGGAATGGACGGTCCTCCCGAAGCGGAGGTCACCACAGAAGCCCACGGTCAGTCCCTCGGTTTTGCCTTTCAGGCTCCGTATCGTCAGGAGATCGGTGAGGGTCTGGGTCGGATGGTGGTGGCCACCGTCACCGGCGTTGATCACTGGTACCGTCGAGAATCGCGAGGCGAGGAGGGCAGCCCCCTCCTTGGGATTGCGCATTGCGATGACATCCGCGTAGGCGGATACCGTGCGGATCGTGTCGGCGAGGCTCTCTCCCTTGGAGGCCGAGCTCGAGCCGGGCTCGGCGAAGCCGATGACAGCGCCTCCGAGCCTCTGCATCGCGGCCTCGAAGGAAAGCCGCGTGCGCGTGCTGGGTTCGAAGAACAGTGTTGCGAGGATCTTTCCCCGCGCAGCGTCGAGCCACCGTGTCGGCTCGCCTTCCATCGAGCCGGCGAGGCTGAACAAGTCCTCGAGCTCCTCGAGGGTGAAGTCCCTCGGTCCTATGAAATGCCTGCCCTTCAGCATGGATTCCTCCTTGGGATGAAATGGTAGCGATAGGCGTGGGGGGACCCTGGTCGACGGGGGTCGGGTCGGCGCGAAATGCGGCACGCGTCAGGGAACGGCGAAAAAAAAGCCGCCCCAAGGGCGGCATCAATATCGGAATCATCGTGCGATGGACGTTTTGGCTCCCACTCCAGGGGGATGGAAACCGGAAGGCCCCTGGGAAAGCCAACAGAAATTCCGGCGGGAAAGCAGAGGCGGGAGCCCGAATCGCTTCGGGTTTCGGTGAACGCTTCCATCGTCCTTCGGCCTCCTCGCTCGGGGCGGGACACTAGCACGGCGTACTCGGGCTTCGCAAGGGGCTTCTACCATCCCCGGGCGGGCTTGCACTCCTGTCCCCACTCCGTCGTCGCCGTGGATACAGCCTTGTATACAGCCATGAAGGAGCGAATCCTTGTAAACTTCGCAGTTCCGGGGCGTGTAGGACAGTCACCGACAAAACTGCGTTAATTGTCAAGTTTGCATGGATCGTATAGACTCCGTAGCGTCGGCTCGTGCAGCCGTGCATTCGTCCCCGTTTCCAGGAGCAGCCATGGCCCTTCCAGACCTTGATTTTGTCATCCGCTTCCTCAACATCACCCTCATGGACCTGGCCCTTTCGGGGGACAATGCCATCGTCATAGGCATGGCGGCTGCGGCCCTGCCCCCGGACAAGCGTCGCTTTGCCATCATGCTCGGCGGCCTTTTGGCAATCGCTCTCCGGATCGGTTTGACGACGATCGCGACTCTTTTGATGCTCGTTCCCTACCTTTCGGCGGTCGGGGGAATCGTTCTGGTCTGGGTAGTCTGGAAGCTTCTCAAGCTGGATGTGGGAGCGGAAGCGGGCAGCGAAGCGGAAAAAGAGTCGGCTTCCACCTTCCGTCAGGCCATTGTCCTGATCCTTGCGGCGGATTTCATGATGAGCCTCGACAATGTCATAGCCATTGCCGGTTCCGCCCATGGCTCCGTGCCCCTCCTCATCGCAGGGCTCCTGATCAGCATGCCCCTCCTCATGATGACCGGTGGTGTCATCTCCTCCCTCATCGACAAGGCACGGTGGCTTGTCTATGTCGGAGCCATCGCGATTTCCTTCACCGCGGCCCGCATGGTCTTCGAGGACCGGGCGATCGAGCTGCGCTTCCCCCTCCCCGGCCAGGTTCCCCTCGTCATCTCAGCCGCCCTGGCCTTCCTCCTCCCGCTCGCCTGCGTCGGGATACAGAAGGGCCTCGTCGCGCGGCAGCATCGCATCTTGCAAAAGGTCGAAGCCAATTACGACCATAATTTCCCGACGCGATGAGCCGGGCCCTTCCCGGGTGCAATATTGACTTTCCGGCTGCCCGTGCTAGACTGATCCGCTGCATGTGGCCGTAGGCATAGCCTTCTGGCCCATCATTCACACCAATCACTGGAGGAATCCATGGTAATCCTGCTTGCGGACGCCTTCGCTCCGGACCTTCCCGGGCGCCTGGCGTCGTACGGCGAGGTGACGTCCGACTTCGGCCGTTTGCACGAGGCCGAGGTGGTCATCGTCCGTTCCAAGACCAAGGTCGACAAGGCCATGATGGACAAGGCGCCGAAGCTCAGGTACATCATCCGCGGCGGGGTAGGCGTCGATACCATCGACGTTGGCTATGCCAAGGAAAAGGGCATAGACGTCGACAACACGCCTGAGGCCTCAAGCGTCGCGGTGGCCGAACTGGCCTTCGCCCTCATGCTTGCGATGCCCTGCCACATCTCGGAGGCCGACGCCTCGATGAAGCAGGGAAAGTGGCTCAAGAAGGAACTGGAGCGCACGGAGCTCAACGGCAAGACGCTCGGACTCATCGGCATCGGCCGCATCGCACGCGAGCTCGCGGTCCGCGCCAGGGCCTTCGGCATGAAGGTCATCGCCTTCGATAAATTCGTGACCTCCTGTTCGGACTCCGACGAGATGGTCGACTTTGACACCCTCCTGTCGCGCTCCGACTACATCTCCGTCCACGTCCCCCTCACGCCCGAGACCAACGCCATGCTCGATGCCAAGGCCATCGGGAAGATGAAGAAGGGCGCCTGCATCGTCAACACGAGCCGCGGACAGGTGATCGTCGAGCAGGACATCGTGGCAGCCCTCAACGAGGGGCGGCTCGGAGGCTACGCCGCAGATGTCTTCCTCAAGGAACCTCCGGAGGGATCTCCCCTCCTTTCGGCGCCCCGTGTGGTGCTCACGCCCCACCTCGGCGCCTCGACGGGGGAGAACCTCCTCCGCCTCGGGGACTCCATCGTCACCCGCATCGCCCGGTACAGCGGAAAATAAGGAGTAGTTGTCATGAAACGTGTTATCAATTTCTCGGCGGGTCCAGCGGCCCTTCCCCTCGAGGTCCTCGAGCAGGCACGCGACGAGATGCTCGACTGGAACGGCACCGGCTGCTCCGTGATGGAGGTCTCCCACCGTTCGAAGGAATTCGATGCCCTTCACCACCACGCCATCGATCTCTTCAAGGAGCTCGCGGGGCTCGGCCCCGAGTGGAAGGTCTTCTTCACCACCGGAGGTGCCTCCACCCAGTTCCTCATGCTGCCCATGAATTTCCTCTTCGACGGAAGGCAGGCGGACTACATCAACACCGGCAACTGGGCCAAGGCCGCGATCAAGGAAGCCAAGCGTTTCGGCACCGTCACCGTCCCCGCGAACATGGAGCGGGAGGGCGGAGCGCCCATCGCCGTGCCCCGGCAGTCTGAGCTCCATTTCAATCCCGATGCCGCCTATGTACATTACACGAGCAACAACACCATCGAGGGCACGGAATTCTTCTACACACCAGACAGCTCAGGCAAGCCCCTCGTCTCCGACATGTCGAGCGACATCTTCAGCCGCCCCATGGAACTGGCCAGGCACTCGATGTTTTACGCAGGCGCCCAGAAAAACCTCGGCCCCTCCGGCGTCACGGTTGTCGCGATGAGGCCCGACTTCTTCCAGCTCGCGAAGGAGGACCTTCCGACGATGATGTCCTACCGGGTCTTCGACGAGCACTGCTCCATGTTCAACACACCGCCCTGCTTCTCGATCTACACCCTCGACCTCGTCCTCCGCTGGCTCAAGAAGAACGGTGGCATCGAGGCCATGGGAAGGGTGAACGAGCAGAAGCAGCGGGAACTCTACGCCGCAATCGACGGATCAGGAGGCTACTACAGCTGTCCCGTCGACAAGGCCTCGAGGTCCTGGATGAACATCGTCTTCACGTTGCCGACGCCTGAACTCGACGAGAAATTCATCAAGGACGCGAAGGCGGCAGGCATCGTCCAGGTGAAGGGCTACCGCACCGTGGGCGGCATCCGCCTGTCTGCATACAATGCGGTGGGCCTCGACAAGGTCCAGACTACGATTCAGTTCATGGACGAGTTCCGGAAGAAGAACGGATAATCAGCGTTGGTCCCGGGCCTGGCAGGCCAGCCGGGCTCGGGCCTTCGCGTGGCATGGGCGATCGGGTAGGGGAGCTGTCCTGAAATACAGACCTCACAAGGCTGAGATGAATTCCGATACCCGCTCCCGGAGGGCGGCCATGTCCTTGTGCGTCTTCAGCACGAAGGGGTTCCTCTCGGCAGTACCGATGACAGCGGCCATCTCCGCCCTGCTCCGGAATGTGGAGCGGCGGAAGTGGTTGTCATGGTCCTTTTTCCTGGTGGACCAGACCTCCTCGGCGACGCGGGAGGCGAGTTTCCGGTAATCGGACAGGAAGCCCAGGAGGGCGTCACGGCCGAGGGCGTCGGGCTGGCTGCCAGCGAGCCAGGCGAGGATGGCCCAGGCGTGGCGGGCGCGGTCCAGGGGATATTCGGCCGCAAGCATCGCGTATTCGGCGTGCATCTCGTTCCAGGTGGGAAGCTCACCGCCCCGGGCGCGGGACAGGAGGGCCTTCGTCTTCGAATCCGGGACGAGCTGGCCTCCGAGGTTCTCCCAATCCTTCTCGCGCAGTGGGCTGGAGAGCCGCGCGGCCAGGCCCGCGAAGTCGCAAGGAGCTTCAGCGCTGACCACGCCGGCGGCGTACCACAGGAGGATCTCGCGATAGCCCTTCCAGGCCTTCGCGGGCTTCATCGCGATGACGCAGCGACTGGAATTCTCGATGCCAGTGGCATCGACCTCTGCGGGCAGGGCGCGCTTCGGGTCGAGGAGGGCTGCATGTCCGCGCGAAATGAGTTCCTCGCCTGAGAGTCCCGCGGCATCGGTTCCGTCGATGCGCGCCACCGCCGCTCCCGTCCACTCCTCGAGGAGGGCCAGTGCGGTGATGCACTCCTCTGCGGTGTCGGGGGCGAAGGGTGAGAACTCAAGGAGGAGCTCCTTCGACACCCGCTTGTCCCGCGCGATGAACTTCGACTCGTTCCTCATGAGGGCATAGAGGTTGGAGTTCCACCAATATGCGGGGACGAGCACCAGGCGGTCGCGGGACGCGTCGTCGGTCACGAGGCAGAAGGGCAGTGGTATGTCGAGTTCGAAGCGGTAGTCGCCCTTGGCAAGCAGGCAGTAGGAGGCGAAGCGCGAGGAGTGCTTGACCGAGGTCGAGAGGCCCGGCCAGAAGCCACGGCCCGCCTCGATCTCGCCGTCGTTGGAGCGGGAGTTGTGGTTGGAACCTATGGTCGCGCCGGCGGCCATGTTGGACTGGCCCCGGACCAGGCTCGCGATGAGGAAGCTGGTGTTGTGGTGCTGCTCATGGGCGGGGAAGATCAGGTTGTTGAGGATCTCGCAGCAGGAAACGGTCGAATTCTCGCCAAGGACGGAGTGGATGAGGCGCGCCCCGTACTTGAGGGCGGAGTTGTCCCCCATCACGAAGCGCACGGCCTTGCAGCCGTAGAAGACCCGGCAGCCGAGCCCCACGATCCCGTTGACGAGCTCGACCCCTTCCCCAATCTGGGTGCGCGCCTCGTCACTGGACCTTATTGTGATGTTCTTGAGCTTGTTGGTGCCCTTTATATAGGAGCACTCGCCGATCGCCACGTCCTTGATGATGCTGTTGGACTTCAGGACCGAGTTGGCGCCTATCGTCCCGTAGCGCCCCCTGCGGGTATCGAACATGGCGTCCGTCATCGAGCGGAAGGCCTTCATGAGGGCCGGGTCGCCACGGTTCCGTGCCCAGAGGTAGGCGTCCGCGCTCAGCATCCCCTCGAAGGGCAGGATCGACCGGCCTCCCGCCTCGTTCATCACGTCGAGCTCGACGCGGAGTTCCTCGTCCTCCCCGTCCTTGACGATCCCGTTGCCGAACTTGGAGTGGTTGGAGCACTCGATCTCGTTGTTGTTGATGAGCATGCACCCGTCACCAACTATGTAATGTGCGATGTAGGCGCAGTCGAGGATGGCACAATTGTCGCCGATGTCACAGGCAGTGATCCGGGAGCGGTAGATGCCCACGGGCACCCGGGTATCATGGTGTTCGAGGACCGCCCGCTCGAGCCTCCCGATCCGGACGAGGCCAGCGAAGGTAGACTGGTGGATGAGCTCCGGCGTGAAGGGGTCGGTGACGAGGACAGAGCTCCAGTCGGGGCAACTGTTCTCGTTTTTCACGAGGCTCTCCAGCTCATAGGGGCGGAGCCTGCGGTAGGCCCCGAGGTCCCGGCCCAGGGCCCTGAGCTGGACGTTACGGATATGGTTTTCGTCCTCTCCTGGCTTTAGGTATTCGGCAGGCACGAAATCCTGGCCGATGGCGTCTGCGGGAAGGAGGCGTATATCGTTCATGCATAAGAGACTACCTGTCACCGCTTTCCCGTGCAAGGGGCCGACTTGACAAGGATCGGCCCTTCGGGACATGGTACGCCATGGCTTTCCCCGATTTCGCTGTAGAGGAGCGACTCGTTTCCGATGCCGAGCGCGAGGCTTTTGGCATCTTCGGAAAGCTTGCATGCTCTTCCTCGCAGGCCGACTTCATCGCCAATTCCCTGGCCTTCGCGGACATCCTGGGTAGTCCCGGGGAGTTCGGTTCCATCGTCCACGGCGACGCTGCCGATCGCCTGGTCGCGATCGACCATCTGCTCAAGGTCTTCCGCGAGAATACCGAGCTTCTCGTGCACAAGACCTGGGTCGAGAAGAGCGACGAGAAGCGCAAGGAAAAGCTCATCGAGGAAGTGACCTCCTTCGAGCGGGAGTTCCGCGAGGGTGACCTCCGTCCCGCCTTCCGCCGTTTTGTCCAGCTCTGTCATTCCATAGCGCACCTCCTCTTCGGTGCCCAGAGCCGGGCCGATGATTTCCTCCTCTACACCTTCAGGATCGATCCCAAGCTCGGGCTTTTCTTCTGGTTCGTGGGCGAGCTCGGGGACCAGCTCCACAGGGATGCAGGCGACGATGAACTGCTCAAGGCCGAGGTGCTTGTAGGCATGTACGTCCTTTCCTGCTTCTGAAAAGCCCTCTCTTTTTTACATTTTTAACTGTGACCAATCCCCTCTCTTCTTTATTATCCTGTCATGGTACTGAAGCTCTTCCCCGCCGCGGCGCTGGCCCTTGCCGCATCGCTGGCTGCAGGCGCGGAGATCCAGGCTTCGGCCTCAGGTTCACCGGCAATTACGCCACTGCCCTCCTCGGAGGCGGGTTCCCGCACCATTACGCTCGCAGAGCTCGTCTCTGGAGTCCTGTCCTCGAGCGATGAACTCCGCATCCAGGAAGCCACCCTCGCCTCGGCGAGGGCCCAGCATGCCCTCAATCTCGGCAAGGCCCTCCCCACGCTTTCAGGCAACGCAGCCTATGGGGACAGCTACGGCTTCAACGACCAGTCCCAGGCCAAGTCCGCCGGTGCGAGTGGACTGGGCCTTGGGCAGACCCTTTCTGCGGGGCTCAACTTCGCTGTAGGGACGGCGACCACGACCTCGGGTACGCGGATCGGGCTCACGGTCTCACACGCCTTACCGGTTTCGCCGCAGAAGGCTTCATCCTCGGGCACCACCTATGTCAACGCGCCACAGGTGACGAGCGTCCAGACGACCCTGAGCCAGGCGGTCTGGGACGGTTACGCGGGTGGCCAGACCAGGGCTGCCATAGACAAGAGCCTTCTGGTCCTCCAGGGGAGGGAATTCGCTGCCAGGCAGTCGCGGGCTACGACTATCGCCAGCGCGAAGCAGGCCTATGTCACGACCCTCGTGGCGCAGCGGACCCTTGCGCTCCGCCTCGACATACTCGGAAAGCAGGCCTTCCTCCAGAGGCAGGTCGAGGCGACCTTTGCGCTCAAGCAGGCCAGCGCGGTCGATCTCGAGACGGCGCGGATCAACTCCAGGAGCGCCGAACTGGATGTCGAGACGGGACGCCACGATTTCGCCCTCGCCCGCCAGCGGCTCGCGCCCCTCCTCGGCCAGCCGCCGGACCTTGACTTCCGCGTGGCGGAAATCGATGTTCCGGAGCTTCCGGCGGCGACTCTTGAGGAGGCTATTGCCAAGGGCCTGGCCAACCGGGTGGATATTGCCCAGTACGAGGTTACCAGGCGCTCTTCGGCCATCGATGCGGCCTTGGCCAGGGCTTCGGCGCAGCCGACAGTGACGGTGACCGGGGGGATCGGCCTTTCCTACAACTGGGGAGCCGATGCAGCCACGGGGAGCCTGGCGGCAGCTGCCGTGACTGCAGCGAATGGCGAGGCCATAAACCTCGGGCTCAGGGTGGCGATGCCCCTCCTCGACGGGGGCGCTGCCAAGGGGCAGGAGGACCTGGCGAAGGCGTCCATGCTTGTGGCATCTACGCAGGCCGGACAGCTTGCCAAGACCATCGCCGCAGATATCCGCGACGCCTGGTGGACTTTTTCGATACTGGGGCAGAAGGCAGAGCTCGCCCGGCGGAGCCTTGGCCTTGCCCAGACCCAGATGGCCCTCGTGCGCCAGCAGCTCCAGTTCGGCACTGCGACGACCCAGGACCTTCTCAATGCCTCGGTCAACGCTGCCAATGCCGAGGCGGCCTGGCTCAAGGCCAGGAGCGACCAGCTCTTGGGCGAACTGACGCTCGAGACCAGGATGGGACTGTAGGAGATCCATGATGATGCGAACAATGATGAAGATAGCGGCCCTGGCCGCGATGGCCGCAGCCCTCC
>JBMOIK010000142.1:0-9306 GCA_049317365.1 Rectinemataceae bacterium
CACTTCGGAGGGCTGGATTTTGGTTTTTAGCTCCACCCGGAAGCCAGAAGAGCCACTTTCGATAGAACAGGCCCAGGTCAACATTTCCGTACATGACCTCGGTATTGGTATGATCGATACAGAACAATACTCCCCCCCGGGCAATGCCAGTTACGGCCTTCGGAGCATCCGCGAGCGGCTGAGCCAGCTGGGTGGGGCGATGAGCATGACTTCGAAACCTGGGGCGGGGATTCTGGTGACGCTCCGGTTGCCCCTTCCCTGCAGCCCTTCCGCCCACCAGGCGTCGGCATGAGTATCCGCATCCTGATCGCCGACGACCATAGGATGTTCAGGGAGTCGTTGCGCCTATCCCTTTTGGAGAGCGGGCAGGTCGAGATCGTCGGCGAGGCAGGCAGTGGCGAGGAAACGCTCAGGGAAGTCGCTCGATTGAAGCCCGACCTCATATTGCTGGACATCAGCCTGCCGGATATCAACGGCATCGACCTTGCCCGGAAGCTCAGACAGTCTTTCCCCGACCTCAAGATAATAGCTCTGACTGCCCACACCGATCGCCTTTTTGTGGAAGCGATGCTCAAGTCCGGGGCCCAGGGCTACCTGGTGAAGACCGCGAGCACAAAGGATCTGGTGACAGCCATCCAGATGGTGGCGGGCGGACGGAATTACCTCTGTGTCGAAGCCATGCAGGCCCTCGTACGAAGGCAAGGCGATGAGGGGAAGGCTGAACTTGGCCCCAGCAGCATCCTTGGCCGACGCGAGCTCGAGGTTCTCAAACTCCTGGCCCAAGGCCTGGCTTCGACGCTGATCTCCGCCAGGCTCAACATCGCGGTCGGAACCGTGGAGGTCCACCGGCGCAACATCATGCGCAAGCTGGGCATCCATACGGCTGTGGATCTGACGCGCTACGCCATCAGGAAGGGGCTGATCTCGGCCTGACGGCGGGCAGCGCGCGCTACCCCTTTCCCGGTACCGCCCTACCCCTTTCCCGGTATTGTTGCAATTAATAGCTTTCGCGATACTTGCAAGGATCGCCTCTTTCTCGATAGCCAGGTGGCAGTTCTCGGCGAAATCAGCAGCGAATCGGGAAATCTCCTTGAAAAAAGACACCCAAGTCCGAGTCACTTGCATGAGTCCCGCATGAATGATGTTGTGGCCCTGGTCATGGCCGGCGGAACGGGTGAGCGCCTGAAGCCCCTGACCGATTCAAGGGCGAAGCCTGCCGTGCCCTTTGGCGGGGTGTATCGGATCATCGATTTCACCCTGGCCAATTGTGTCAATTCCCAGGTTACCCGGATATTCGTGCTCACCCAATACAAGTCCCATTCCTTGTCCAGGCATCTGAAGACACGCCTGGGTCTTTTCGCGCAAAGCCTGGACCAACGCATCTGCGAGATCCCGGCACAGACGGATGGCCATCCGTCTGGGGGCACGGCGGACGCGATCCGCCAGAACCTTGGTCGAGTTGATAGATGCAGGCCAGAAAACGTGCTGATCCTTTCTGGCGATCACATCTACAAGATGGATTACCGGCAATTCCGCCGCTTCCATACAGAGCGCAAGGCCAGCCTGTCCATCGCCGTCATTCGTGTGCCGATCGGGCTTGCAAAAGAAACATTTGGTGTTATTGAGGTGGACGAGGCCGGTAGGGTTGTCGGCTTCGTGGAAAAGCCATCCATCCCGAAACCTATTCCCGGTAGCGGAGACTGTTTTGCTTCCATGGGGATCTACCTTTTCACCACTCCGGGGCTTCACCGATCCCTGGACAATGATCTTTCGGATTTTGCCCAGCACATCATTCCCGCCATGCTAGCCGCAGGAAATCCGGTCTATGCCTGGGATTATTCCAGCTGCAACAGCATCGCGGAATATGAATACAAGTATCGAAGTGACGGGAGTCTGCAGGGCAGGCGTCTTGTATCCAAGGCCTACGATTCGGATTACTGGCGGGATGTCGGCTCGATTGAGTCATATTGGGCGGCCAATCTCGATGCATTGTCCGCCAAACCCAAGTTCAATCTCAATGGCGAGAACTGGCCACTCTTCCATCAGCCGAAAGGCTATCCGCTTGCCAGGTCTATCCATGCCGGCCAACAGCGAGCGGGGATGGCCGTCGATTCCATAGTCTCGAACGCGGTCACGATCTCCGGGTCAGTTGTCATGAAATCGGTTTTGGGCCCGGGAATCCATGTCCACCCCCTTTCCGAAATCAAGAACTCCGTCTTTTTGGGTGGCTCCAGGGTCGAAGGAGTGCTGACAAACACGACGGTCGGTCGTGGCTGTCGTATCAAGAATGCAATCGTCGACAAATGCGCAGGTCTGCCCGAGGGCATGACGCTCGGGTTCAACCGGGACAAGGATGAGGCCCTGGGCTTTCGATGTGTTTCAATCGCCGGTTCGGGCGAACACATCGTGGTCGTGCCTCGAAGCTGGGGGACCGACATCGGCCTCCGGGCGGAAGGGATGGAGGGAGAATTATGATGAAAGACCGTGGCGTTGAATTGCAGGTCCCAGCCGATATCCTCGTGGTGGATAACGCGCCAGATGACCTCACCATTCTTGTGAAATTGCTGGGAAGCCAGGGCTATCAGGTGCGGCCAGTATCCAGCGGAACGATGGCGCTCGTGGCTGCGCATGCGAAGGCACCTGACCTTGTCCTCCTCGATATCCAGATGCCAGGCATGGATGGCTATCAAGTCTGCCGAAGCCTGAAACTCGATCCTTCGCTTTCTGAAATACCGGTGATCTTCCTCAGCTCCTTCACTGAGCCCGGGCACAAGCTGAAGGCCTTCGAGGCTGGTGGAGCGGACTATGTCACCAAGCCCTTTGTCGCCGAGGAAGTGCTCGCGCGGGTGGGCGTCCATACAAGGCTCATCCAGAGGAATCGGAAACTTCAAGCCAACTATGAGCGTTTGCTGGATATCGAACGACTGCGGGATGGCCTCGTGCACATGATTGTCCACGATATACGTTCCCCGCTCAGCGGGTTGGCGCTCTGTCTGGATGGAGTGCTGAATGACGTCCGGGATCTAATTCCGCCGGCTTCGCTGGAATTGCTGGCAGAGGGACACAAGGTTGCGGAGCGCCTCATAAGATTGGTGACTTCGGTGTTGGATGTGAGCAAGCTTGAAGCAGGCCTGATGGAGCTCCATCTTTCCGAGTGCGACCTGACCCGGGTCGCGGCGGATGCAATTGCAGATCAGAAGGCTGAAGCGGGCGATCGGATCCTTGTCCTAGATGCCCTCGATACGGTCACAGCCTGGGCGGATGAGGACATCCTCTTCCGGGTTTTCCAGAACCTCCTCGGCAACGCGATCAAACATACACTCCCAGGCGGAATGATTCTTGTGAATGTGAAAGGCGGAAACGATGGCAAGGATGGCGTAGTTGTCGTCTCTGACAGCGGCCCAGGCATACCGAAGGATCTGCATGAAAAGATTTTCACGAAATTCGGGGTCGCGGGCGAGGCGCTTGCCCGAAGGGGTGTCTTTTCCACCGGCTTGGGCCTGTCCTTCTGCAAGCTCGCCATCGAAGCCCACCGCGGAAGCATCGGTGTGGACAGCGAGCCAGGAATGGGCAGCACCTTCTGGTTTTGCCTGCCCGGTTTCCACCGATCAGCAGCTTCCATACAGGAGTCATGAATGAAGGACACAGTGCGCAAGGCAAGGATCCTCATCGTCGATGACCTGCCCGTCAATCTCAAGCCCGGGAAGCTGAACTGCGAGGAATTCATGGTCATGAAGACCCATGCCCAGATCGGCGCCGAGACACTGGAAGCGGTGAGCCGTCAACACAGCAAAATATCTTCCTTGAAATGGGAATCGTGATCGCCCATGGTCAAAGTGTTGCTCTTTGCCAAGCGCCTGCTTGCCCCGCCGGTCTTCCCTGACGATGAAGCCAGGACCCGCATAGCTAGCCTGCTCAATATCGCGGTTCTGTCACTTGTGCTCCTTGATGCCCTGGCCATCTGTGGGAACTTCATGAACGGCAGATCCGCGTCTGCAATTCAGGGTATCAACTACTCCTTCATCCTATTATTCATGATTGTACTCTACTGGATACGCCGAGGGCTGACCAGGCTGGCCAGCATAACGCTGCTTGCGGTCAGTTTCCTGTTTCTCACAGCTATCGTAGCATTGATTGGAACCGTGCACAGCCCTGTTACATTGGAGTTCGTAACAATAGTAATCATAGCCGGACTATGTTTCGAACTTCCGGGAATACTCCTGGCTTCCGCGCTGAGTTCCCTGGCGATAGCGGGCCTGATTGCCGCCGAAAACAATGGGTTTCTGCCAAGCCCGGTGGCCCTGCCGGAATTCAGGAACTGGGTTGCCTATTCTGCGATAATCTGGATCTGTGGCTTCATGATCGCCCGAGGACTGCGGGAGATGCGGGAGGCCCTTCTGCGGGCCGAACATGCCCTGGCCGAGCAGCGAAGCATGCAGAAAGCCTTGCTGCAAAGCGAACAACGTTACCAGGCCCTGGCTGAGTGGTCACCCAATGCAATCATTGTCCACAAGGACGAGAAAATAATCTATTGCAATCCCTCTGCCATCAGGATGTTTGGTGCGGGGTCTGCGCACGACCTCCTTGGAACAGATATCCTCGACAGGATTCACCCGGATTGCCATCAAATCGTCCTCGATAGGATACACAGAGGCCTCGATGAGGATACGGCCGGACCTCTGATAGTGTTGCGGTATTGCAGACTCGATGGGACAACCATAGACGCCGAGGTGCAGGGGACGCCAATTGTCTATGAAGGAGCCCGGAGCATCATGGCTTCCTTGCATGATGTGACCGAACAGAAGAAAATAAAAGACGAGCTGCAGCGGAGCCATGCCCGGTACACTTCCATGATCTCCAACATATCAGACGTGATCGCTATCATGGGCGCCGACGGAATCATGACCTACAAGAGCCCGAACATCGAAAAATTATTCGGCTGGCTGCCGGAGGAACGCGTCGGGACCAGCGGTTTTTCGACCGTGCATCCTGATGACATCCCGGCTGTCCAGAAGGTCTTTTTCACCTTGCTGGAGAAAGACAAGTCAGTCAGGACTCTGGAATTCAGGTATCAATGCAAGGATGGCAGCTATAAACCCATCGAGCTTACAGCCGCGAATCTCCTGGGCGACCCCCATATCCAGGGTGTCCTCCTCAATTACCGCGACATTTCCGAGCGCAAGAAGGCGGAAATAATCCTACGGGATATGAATGTCAGCCTCGAGACAGCAACTGACATCGCCATAAGCATGAAGCAGCAGGCAGATTCGGCCAACAAGTCAAAAAGCCTCTTTCTTGCAAACATGTCCCATGAGATCAGGACACCCCTCAATGCGATAATCGGCTTTTCACAGCTGATGAAACGCGACACTGGGGTGTCGGACTCCCAGAAGGAAAACATTGGAGCGATCAATCTTGCCAGCGAGCAACTGCTCCTGCTTATCAATGACATCCTGGAACTGTCGAAGATCGAGGCGGGGCGGATGGTGCTGAATCCTTCGACTGTCGATCTGCATGCCCTGTTGGACGACATCCAGGTGATATTCAGGAAACGGGTAGAGGCCAGGCATCTAGAGTTCATCTTCGAGGTCGCGGCTACAGTCCCCCGGCTGGTAGTGGTCGATGAGGGCAAACTGCGCCAGATATTCTTCAACCTCATCGAAAACGCTGCGAAATTCACCCTTGAAGGCGGTATCGCGGTCCGCGTTGCAGTCCGAGACCTGGGCGAGTCGACAATGAGTCTGGTCGCGGAAATACAGGATTCCGGAGTAGGAATTCCCGAAAGCGAAAAGGGAAGGCTCTTCAGGCATTTCGAACAGACGAGCGCCGGAATGGCAACAGACGGGGGCACGGGCCTGGGACTGGCGCTCAGTCGGGAGCTGGCCGTGTTGATGGCTGGCGACATCAGCGTCACCAGCGAGGCGGGAAAAGGCTCGGTGTTCACCTTCCATGTCGGGATAGGAGAGGGGGAGGGCCTTGCCGTCAACGCGATCAACTCCAGATGCATCATAGGCATCAAGGACAGGCAGGAGCCTGCCCGGATACTGATTGTCGACGACCGACAGGAAAACCGGCGGGTCATCGCCAAGCTCCTCGGCTATGCGGGATTCCAGACGAACGAGGCAGTCAACGGAAAAGAGGCTATTGCGATATTCGCGGAATGGGAACCGCATCTGGTCCTCATGGACATGCGCATGCCCCTGATGAACGGATACGAGGCGACCCGCCGCATCAAGTCGACCGATAGGGGCAAAGGGACGCCTATCGTTGTCTTGACCGCCAGCTCCTTTGAGGAGGAGCGGAAAAAAGAAATTGCAGGCCTTGTCCAGGGCTACCTACGCAAACCCTTTCACGAGGAAGAACTCTTCGCCGTCATCGGAGACATCCTGGGGATTGAATACGATTATGAGGAGGAGATGGCGTCGCCCGCCCTTGGGCAAGACGCAGATGGAGTCCGGATATCCGGACAGGACATGGCAGGACTCCCTGATCAGCTGGTTCTAAAGATGAGGAATGCGGTTTCGGTGGCTGATTTCAATCATCTGGTAGATCTCATCGGGTCCATCGATGTAGCCCATTCGGCCCTTGCGCAACGCCTCTTGATTCTTGCGGATAAGTATGACCTTGATGGCCTGCACGAGGTTTTGAACCACAAGGAGATCACCAATGGGTAGTGGAATGGAAACAGCTCCGGGCATCCCGAACATCCTCGTCGTGGATGACGTAGCCGCCAACCTCAAACTCCTCGGCGAGATCCTGAAAACGGAGGGTTACAAGGTCCGACAGGCTCCCAATGGCGAACTGGCCCTGCAGGTGGCAGCCCGGGAAAAGCCGGATCTCATCCTTCTCGATGTCATGATGCCGGGCATGGATGGACACGAGGTCTGCCGCCGCCTGAAAGCCGACCCAGCCCTGAAGGACATACCGGTCATATTCATCAGCGCCTTGGACGGCACGAACGATATCGTGGCCGCCCTGGCCCTGGGCGGGGTCGATTACATCGGCAAACCCTTCATCGCCGAGGAGGTGAAGGCGCGCATCCGCACCCACCTCAAGATCTATCTGCAGGGCCAGGAGCTGCTTGAGCTGAACTCCACCAAGGACAAGTTCTTTTCCATCATCGCCCACGATCTTCGGGGTCCCTTCAGTGGATTCCTTGGCGCAACCCAAGTGCTGTTCGAAGAATTGCCTGGTTTAACTCAGGATGAGATACGCAAATTCGCAATGGGCTTGAATGAATCCGCATCCAACCTGTACCGCTTGCTCGACAACCTCCTGGAGTGGGCGCGCCTTCAAAGGGGATTGACGAGCTTCGAAGCCAGGCCCTTTCCACTGATACGCTTGCTGGAAAAGAGCATCGGACTGGTTTCTGACTCGGCCATGAAAAAGGGAGTCAGGATCCGGCTTGACATCCAGGAAGGCCTGGAAGTTGTCGCCGACGAATACATGCTCGAGTCCATCCTCCGCAACCTTGTAAGCAATGCGGTGAAGTTCACCAGGAAGGGCGGGGAAGTCAGCATTGTGGCGAAACAGGGAGGGGACGCGGCGGTCGGGCTTTCAGTCAGCGACACGGGCATAGGAATGGCCAGCGAGATGGCCGCCAAGCTGTTCCGGATCGATGCCCACAACAGCCGCAAGGGGACGGAAGGCGAACCGAGCAGCGGCCTCGGGCTGATCATCTGCAAGGACTTTGTCGAAAGGCATGGTGGCAGGCTTTGGGTGGAGAGCGAGGAGGGGGTGGGAAGCAGCTTCCATTTCACGCTTCCTTCAAGGCTTCCGGCCCAGGTCCCTGGCCCAGGGTAGCGGCCCAGGGCCCGGCTTCGACCGAGGGCCTTTCAGGGGCCGAGTCCGTGCTTGCCTTTCATGAGGCCTGCGATTTCAATGAGGCGTTCGGGGCTGTTGAGGCCCGGGTCGTCGAGGACAGCCTCGAGGAGTTCGGCCAGCATGCGGCCCATCACCGGGCCGCGGGGCACGCCGATGTCCGCGAGCTCCTGTCCGCCTATGGCGAGGTCCTTGAGTCCGAGGGTCGAGTCGGCAGCCAGGAGCTCCTCGACGCGGGCACGGAGGGCCCCGAGGTTTCGTCCGTCTGTCTCGATGCCGGCCATTCCCGTGGCGTCTGCCCGGCGCAGGGCGTAGAGCCCCTCGAGGCTTTCCCTGCCGACGCGGGCGACGAAGCGGCGCACCGCCCCATCGGACCATGAATCGTCATAATTGAACATATGCTGCGCCACGAGGTGGACGGCGGCGTCGATGGTGGCGTTGGGATAGCGGAGCCGCTTGAGTACTCCTTCTGTCATCCGGGCGGAGATCTCCTCGTGACGGTGGAAGGTGGGCACTCCGTCGGCTCCGATGGCCTTGGCGCGGGGCTTGCCCAGGTCATGGAAGAGGGCCGCGAGGCGGAGCTCGAGGCTGCCCCCGGCTGCGTCGAGGGCCAGAAGGGAGTGGTCGAGCACATCGAAGCGGTGGCTGCCCTTCTGCTCCACGCCGCGCCCCTCGGCGAGTTCGGGAAGGATACGGGCAAGGATGCCCGTATCTTCGAGTATGCGGAGGCCGCGTGAGGGATTCGGGGACATGAGGGTCTTTGATAGTTCGTCCCGGACGCGTTCGGGGGAAAGCGATTCGACAGCTGCGCCCCGCAGGGCCATGGCAGAGAGTGTAGCCGCTTCTATCTGGAAGCCGAGCTGGCTGGCGAAGCGCGCGGCGCGGAGGATCCGGAGCCCGTCCTCGTCGAAGCGCTCGGAGGCCTCGCCTACCGCGCGGATCAGGCGCGAGTGGAGGTCGGCTGCTCCTCCGTGGGGATCGACGATCCGTCGTTCAAAGGGCTCGTAGGCCATGGCGTTGATGGTGAAGTCCCTCCGTGCGAGGTCCTCCTCGATGCTGACGCCAAAGCACACCAGGTCGGGGTGGCGGCCATCGCTATAGCCGGCTTCGCTGCGGAAGGTCGTGGTTTCGATCTCCTGGCCCTTCCACAGGACAGTCACCGTGCCGTGCTTGATGCCCGTCGGTATGACGCGCCTGAAGAGTGCGACAACATCTTCTGGCCTGGCGTCGGTGGCGGCGTCGAAGTCGCTGGCCCTGCGCCCAAGGAGGGAATCCCGGATCGCACCGCCAACGAAATAGAGGGAATGTCCGGCCTCCTTGAAGACCCGCGCGAATTCGAAAAGCTCGCGGGACAGGGGGATGGGCGACATGACAGGGAGGATGGCCATTCCTAGTAAATTCCGTGCTGGTTGAAGTATTCCTCGAGGATATGCATGAGCTCGGCGGAGAATCCGATGACAAGCTTGCTGCGCTGGACACCGGTGG
>JBMOIK010000143.1:0-9293 GCA_049317365.1 Rectinemataceae bacterium
GATCTTGGGTTGAACCACCTGCACGATGGCGCGGATGAGCGGGCGCGGCGTGTAATACTCGCCGCCGTTCCTGCCCGCGTTGCCCATGTTCTTGATCTTGGCCTCGTAGAGGTGGGAGAGCCCGTACTTTTCGGTCTGGGAGCGGAAGCGGAGCTCGTCGATGCGGTCGATGATCACGCGGAGGTTGTAACCCGACTGGATGCGGTTCTTGATCTCCCCGAAGATCTCCCCGATCTTGTACTCGATGGTGTTCGAGCCCGAGGCCCTGCCCTTGAAGCCGTGGAGGTAGGGGAAGCGCTTCTGGTTCACGAAGTCGACGAGATCGTCCCCCGCCATCGCTTTGTTGTGGTCGAGCTTCCCGTCCCTGCCCTTTGGCGCCGCCCAGGTTTCCCAGCGGTAGGGCCTGTCCAGGATGTAGAGGTATTTCCTGCCCTCGAGCTGGGCCTCGGTAGCCCTGTCCTCCTCGAGTCCGTCGAGGTATTTGAGGAAGAGGAGCCAGGAGCTTTGCTCGGTGTAGTCAAGCTCGGTGGTGCAGCCGGCTTCCTTGCGAAGCATGTCGTCGATGCCCTTGAAGGCCCAGAATAACCGAATACAGGATTCCCTGCCACGTTGCCCGACCGAACGATGCTTTCGGATAGTCGTTCAGGGTTCGAAGGGCTCGAACCTAGGGCGGGTTATGGCAAAATGGTGATCACCGGCTCCACTTCATTATCCCTTGCCCTCGATCAATTCTCCTGCACCCTCCGCCGCCCCCCAACCTTCGGTGAGGCCATGAATAAGCCTGCTTAACCAATCCCCTCGAAAACACCCTTTATTATGGCAATTGCCTCTTTTATCTCCGCCTCAGTGATCACCAGGGGCGGGGCAAAGCGGATGATGTTGCCGTGGGTCTGCTTGGCCAGGAGGCCGGCGTCGCGGAGGGAGATGCAGACGTTCCAGGCCTCGAAGCCCTTCTCGAAGACGACGGCGTTGAGGAGACCCTTGCCCCGGATCTCTGTGACCTTGGGGCAGTGGATCCTGGCTAGCTCTTCCCGGAAGAGCAGGCCGAGGCGTTCTGCGTTCTCGTCGAGCCTTTCATCCACAAGGACATCGAGGGCTGCCATTCCGATGGCCGAAGCCAGGGGATTGCCGCCAAAGGTGGAGCCGTGGGTACCAGGTGTGAAGACTTTCATGACCTCATGGTCGGCTACGATGGCGGAGATCGGCATGATGCCGCCGCCCAGGGCCTTGCCGAGGCACATGATGTCGGGTCGCGCGTCCTCGTGCTGCCAGGCGAAGCGCTTTCCCGTGCGGCAAAAGCCTGTCTGGATCTCGTCACAGATGAAGAGGACCCTGTGCTTCGTGCAGATTTCCCGCACCGCCCTGAGGTAGCCTAGGGGAGGCACGAAGACGCCAGCCTCGCCCTGGATAGGCTCGATGATGACGGCGACGGTGTTGGGGCCTATTGCCTTCTCGATCGCGCCTTCGTCTGCGTAGGGTACGCGCCTGAAGCCAGGCACGTAGGGACCGTAGTTGACGGTCGCGTCGGGATCGCTGGACATCGAGATGACGGCGATGGTGCGGCCATGGAAATTGTCGTCGACACAGATGATTTCCTGCCTGCCGTTTTCCACACCCTTGACCTCGACACCCCAGCGGCGCGCTGCCTTGAGTGCGGTCTCGACAGCCTCTGCGCCTGTGTTCATCGGCAAGGCGTTCTCGTAGCCCGTGAATTCGCACAGCTTCTTGAGGAAGAGTCCCATCTTGTCGTTGTGGAAAGCGCGGCTTGTAAGGGTCGAGAGGTCGAGCTGGTCCTTTGCTGCCATGACGATTTTCGGATGCCGGTGCCCCTGGTTGACCGCAGAGTACGCAGAGAGGAAATCGAGGTAGCTCCTGCCTTCGGGGTCCTTGACCCGGCAGCCTTCCGCCCAGGAGATGACGACGGGAAGTGGGTGGTAATTGTGGGCGCCATAGCGCTCGTCAAGGGCGATGTAGTCCTGGGATTTCATTGGAATCCTCCATCTCCCCGCAGGGGAGTCGGGGATTCTAGCACGATGGAGGGGCAAAAGCCACATCATAGGGGAAGGCCCCGGTCGCCGCCGGGGCCTTCCGTACCAATTATTGCTAGATGCCCGGCTTGCGGGCGAAGGGGACCGTCCACGACTCCGGTCCGTCGCTTACGGAGCCTCCTGCCGGGGTCTGGATGCTTCCTGTCACACTTCGAAGAGCTTCTTGATCTCCTTTTCGTAGATCGCGCCGACGGCATGACGCTTGACTTCCTGTTTAGCGGAGAGCTCCTTGCCGACCTCGAAGGCTTTCGGGAGGAGGGTAAAGCGGAACAGGCGCTCGAAGCTCTTGAAGCCGTTCTTGGCCGAGACGAGTTCGCGAAGGTCCGAATCGATGAGCTCGATGACCTCGGGCTGCTTGAGGAGCTGCTCCCAGTCCTCGACGGGGACTACGTTTTCCTTGGCCCAGACGGTAAGGGTGTCCTGGTTCGGGATGATGAGGGCAGCGAGGTATTTCTTGTCCTGGCCCAGGACGATGCACTGGCTGATGTAGATGCTTTCGCAGAGCTTCTGCTCGATGGG
The DNA here is from genome assembly GCA_049317365.1 of Rectinemataceae bacterium. Taxonomy (GTDB): domain Bacteria; phylum Spirochaetota; class Spirochaetia; order Treponematales; family Rectinemataceae; genus CAIJMU01. The sequence continues at coordinate 2,568 of JBMOIK010000143.1, forward strand.
CAGGGGCTCGATGTTCTCGCCGCCCAGGAGGACGATGGTGTCCTTGGCGCGGCCAGTGATCGCGATCTCGCCCTTGCGCGTCAGCATGCCGAGGTCGCCGGTATCGAGCCAGCCGTCCCCTCGCATTACCTTGGCAGTGAGGTCCGGGCGCTTGTAGTAGCCCTTCATCACCTGCGGTCCCCGAACGAGGATAAGCCCCTTCGAGCCCCAGGGCAGGTCCTTCCCCTGCTCGTTGATAATGCGGATTTCGGTGCCCTCGATGGCGGGTCCGACAGTGCCTGGCACCGGGTGGTCCTGCATGCGGACTGACAGGAGGGGGGCGGTCTCGGTGAGGCCGTAGCCTTCCAGGATGAGGACTCCGATTGCCGAAAAGAAACGGTCAACCGCAGGTGGGAGGGCGCCTCCCCCGGAGATGCCTGCAATGAAGCGGCCTCCGAGCTTTTCCTTGATCTTCTTGAAGACCAGGGCATTGCCGAGGGCAGCAAGCGGAGTGAGCACGAGCCAGGGAAGGATCGCCGCGATGACATCAGCGACGCGCGACCGTGAGACAAACTCGGGCACCCGCCCACTCAAGGCATTGTCAGCCCAGGCCTTCTTGCCGCCGACGGAAACAAAGAAGTGGAAGAGTTTTTCCTTGATGCCGCCGGTCTGCCTCATGGTGCGGTACACGCCGTCCATGACCGACTCCCAGATGCGGGGTACCGAGGCCATCCACTGTGGCTTGAGGGTCTGCAGGTCGGCGAGGAGGACAGATCCGATGGGCTTGGAGTAGGCGACCGAGGCTCCCGCCGAGAGCAGCACGTACTGGACGACCCGCTCGAAGGAGTGCCAGATCGGCAGCACGGAGAGGAAGATGTCCCCGCTCTTCACGTGGATGATGGCCGGACAGACCTTCGAAGTTTCGTAGAGGTAATTGGCATGGGTCAACACCACGCCCTTGGGATCTCCGGTCGTTCCCGATGTGTAGATGATGGTGGCTGTGTCCTCTTCCTGGCCCTTGGCGATCTCGCCTTCCAATTCCTTGGGATTGGCGGCCAGGCGCGCGGCTCCGAGCGCGATGACCTCGGCATGGCTAAAGACTCTGAGACCCGTTGCCTCAGCTTCAGCCTTCGCCGAGGCCTCTGGCTCGTCGAAGAGGATGACCGTGGTGAGGGTGGGCATGGCCGACCGGGAGCTTGTGACTTTTTTCAGCTGCCTGTCGTTCTCGAGGCAGGCGAGATGGCACTCGCTCCACGACAGGATGTAGCGGATTTCCTGCTCTGTCGCGTCGCAGCCGCGTGGAACGTCGCAGGCTCCGAGGCCGAGCACCGCTATGTCGGTGTGGAGCCATTCAGCCCGGTTGTCCGAAATGAGGCCGACCCTGTCGCCGCGCTTCAGCCCGAGTTCGAGAAGACCCGCCGCCACCGCCTGGGCGTGGCCGAACATCTCGGCGTAGGTGATGGGGAGGAACTCCCCCTTCTTGTCCTTGGAAAACTGGCCTACGACACCTGGCTGGCGACGTACCTGCTCGAGGATCATCTTCGAGATCGTGGTTCCCATGCTGACGAGACCTGCCCTTCCTCGCGACCCTTAGTCAGGCCTGCGAGAATGACAGATTAACACCTTATGTAAATTTCCGCAACAATAAGGTTTTCCTCGGTCTACGACAGTCGATCCGATGTGTGAAGAGATAAAGATATGGCTGTCGTGCCCCGCTCAGGCTTCTCCAAGGAGGTGGCGAACCGATTCCTTGAATTTTTTCCCCCGATCGAACTCGTGAAGGAACATGCCAAAGGAGGTACAGCCTGGAGAGAGCAGGACCTTGTCGCCAGAGCGGGCTACACGTGCAGCCTCGGAAACAGCGGAATCGAGGTCGTTGAAGGGGCCGACATAGCGGGTGCCATCCCGATCAAGCCAGGCCCGGAGCTTTTCCGTGCCGCTCCCCGCAAGGAGGATAATGGCCTTGGCCCGGGCATAGGCTTCGTGGACGGGTTCGAAGTCAAGATTCTTGTCCGTTCCCCCGGTTATGAGGATCACGGGTTCCTCGAAACTGTTGAGGGCTGCTGCGACGGCCTGGGGTATGGTCGCGGCGGAGTCGTTGTACCAGGCGATGCCGTCCTTGTCTGCAAAGGGCTCGAGCCGATGTTCCACGCCAGTAAAGCTTCCCATGGCCCGCTCGATGGCGGCAGCCTCGAGACCGAAGAGCCTGAGCGCAAGCGCCGCTCCGAGGAGGTTGATGCGCTGGTGGCGTCCAGGCACCAGGAGGCGCTCCGGGAGGATATAACCGCATTCGGCGTCCGGATCCCCCGGGATGCCACTACGGGCCCGGCCACGCTTGCCCTCGAGCCAGGCTGCCTCCGTGCCGGCGTGCGTATCCTCCGCTCCATACCAGGCGACCCGCCCCCGCGTTTCCGCCGCGAAAAGGTGGCTCCATAGGTCTTCCGCATTGAGGACGGTGTGGCAGCCGGCATCCTGGTCGGCGTAGATGAGGCGCTTGTCAGCCACGTACTCGTCCATCGAAGCGTAGCGGTTCATGTGGTCGGGCATGATGCTTGTGAGGAGGGCAACCCGGGGTTTGAGGACGCCGAGGCCCCTGAGGTCGGCGAGCTGCCAGGAGGAGAGCTCAAGCACCACCGCTGTGGTCTCGTCGGTTTCCCTGATGAAGTCGAGGGGTGAGACCGTGATGTTGCCGCCCAGGAAGGCCCTGCGACCGGCTTCGACAAAGCCGTGGTGCAGGGCTGTCGCAACTGTCGACTTGCCCTTGGAGCCAGTGACCGCGATGATCGGGGCGGCGCTCAGGCGCAGGAACAATGAAATGTCCGTTTCGACTGCCTTGGCGGCAAGGACATAGGGGGAATCACTCCGCACTGCGGGATTCTTTATGACCAGGTCTGCCCGGGCAAAGTCCTCGAGGTCGTGGCGTCCGAGGACATAGCGGATGGACAGGCCCTCGAGGGCTGCCAGTGATGCGGCCAGCACGGTTTCATCCTTGGTGTCGGTAACCGTGACCCGGGCACCGGCCTCTGCCAGGAAGCGAGCGGTGGAAAGGCCGCCACCATGGAGGCCGAGTCCCATGACGGTGACTGTGAGCCCGGAAAGGTCACGGGCGCTTGCGATCGGGGGTTTCAAGCACGAACTCCTTCATGTCACGGGCGTTTAGGTAGGGACGAGAGGAGTAGCCAGTCAGCACCTCTCGCCAGGCGGGTGGGATTTTCGCCAGTAGGGCCTGGTATCCGGGCATATTCTCGCTGAAATCCTCGTTCCTGAGCTGTGTCTGGATCTTCTCCATCTCAGGCTTGAGGAAATTGATGGCGCGATGGAGGAGGGGCATGATCCGGCGCCGCGCCTCAGGTCCTGGATTCGGCACCGAGGCGCAGACCGTCTTGTATTTGCAGAAAAAGGGAAACCATGGGTAGATGCGGGTCCCTACAGGCTGAAATAGCTTTGTGAAGAACTTGGAGAGGTTGTCGTCCATCCAGATGCCCTGGACATAATGTCCGCGCTTGGTCTCTCCAATCCAGGTATTGGAAATGAGCTGGTGGATGTGGAAGGCACGCACCCGTCCAAGTTCCCACATCACAGCGTCGAGGGGGATGACCTCGCTTTCAAGGAAAAGCTTCGGGCTTGAATAGGCAGCGGTATGGTCGTTGGTGCCGGGCTCGAGGACCTCACCCTCGAAGGGGCGCTGCGCGAGGTCGATCCGCAGGTGATAGAGGTAGATCGACTCCTCGACCTTGTAGAGCCGGTAGAAACAGGGCTTCAGTGTCTCGGCTGGATCGAAATAGTAGGTAAGGCCGCTTAAGGTCGAGGGAAGGACCAGGGCAAGGTCCCTGACAAATCGCTTTAAGGCCTGGGCATAGGAAGCGCTTGGTTCAAGGAGGGCGATGTCATGGTGGATCTGGAGGCGGGGATAGAACAGCTCCTGGGAGAGGCTGAGGAAGAGATCCTCGGACTGGTTGAACTGGATTTTGCTCGCGGAGTCAGGCGCAGCGGCCGGGATTTCCCGGAGGATCTGGTTGATCTCGGGGTCAAGGGAAGCAACCCGGATCTCGTTCTGCGACGACTCTAACATGCTCTGAACATACTACATTGTTTGGGGCCTCGCGCAAAAGGGTATCCGCATCCTCGCCTGCTCCGGAAATGCAGGTGCCTGTCGCACAAGGCGCCGCTCATGCGGCGCCTTCTTCCACCGAGAGATGCTCCTCGATGAAGGCCTTGTAGGGGGGGCAGCTGGAAATGAGTTCCTCATGGCGTCCGAAGGCGAGTGTTCGCCCCTCGGAGAGGAAGAGGACCTTGTCTGCCCAGGCCAGGGTTGACATCCGGTGGGAGACCACGAGGGTTACCATGTCAGGGGAGCGCGGTTCCAGGTTCTGCCACAGCCTTTCCTCGTTGGTGGCATCGAGGCTCGCAGTGATGTCGTCGAGGAGGAGGAGGCTCGGTTCCCGGGCCAGGGCGCGCGCGATGGCGACCCTTTGTCTTTGCCCCCCCGAGAGGCTCATGCCGCGCTGTCCGAGAAGGGTTGCCTCGCCTTCGCTAAAGGCTGCGATCTCATCAGCGACCTGGGCTGTGGTGACTGCCCGAGAGAAATCGCCGTCGCTGATATCCCTGCCCTCGCCCCGTGTACCGAAGGCCACGTTTTCGCGTATCGTTCCGGTGAAGAGGAGGGATTCCTGGGGCACAAGGCCGAGTTCCGAACCGAGTACCCCGCCGTCGAGCTCGGACAGGGGCCTGCCGTTCACGAGGACCAGGCCTCCGGAAGGTTCGATGAGCCCCGAAAGGATTCGTATGAGGGTGGACTTGCCCGAGCCGACGGGGCCGATCACGGCCAGCCGTTCTCCCTTACCGAGGGTGAATGAGCAGTCGTCGAGGGCCTTTTCCCTGCGTCCCTCGAAAGTAAAATCCACATGCTCGAAGGCCACGGATACAACAGGTTCCTGCACGCACCCGGGCCGGGCCGCCTCGGGCGCAGTGACCGGCTCGGATGCTGAAGCTGGAGCCGGCGCGGCAGTCGTGCCGTAGGCGGCAATCTCCTCGAGCCTGTCCATGTTGACGAAGGCCCTCTTTCCCGACACAAAGAGGTTGGGGATGTCGAGGATCGGGATGACGAGCATTCCGAGCCAGGAATAGAAGGCATAGAATGTTCCAATTGTTATTTCACCGCGCACGGCCATCCATCCGCCGGCGAAGACGACCCCGATCTGCGCGAACCAGTCGAGGTACTGGTAGACGAGCTGGAGCATTGCCTCGAGCCGGACCACGCCGAGCTCTGTGTCGAAGCGCCGGCCAAGGACGGTCGCGAAGAAACGCTCGTACTTGGATTCGCAGGCGAAGGCCTTGATGACGCGGACTCCGGAAAAACTCATTTCCAATTGGGCATTTATCGTCGATATCGACTCCTGGTTGCGCATGAAGGTGTCGTAGACCCTCCGTTGCGCAAGATAGAACACGGCGATCATCAGCGGAAGGGGGATCATGGACAGTAGTGTGAGCTTCGGATCGACGAGGAACATCGCGGCAAAGCAGAAGACGACCTTGCTCCCCGACTCGATGGCGCGGAATATTCCCGAGCAGAGGAACCAGGAGACTCCCATCTCGTTGTATATGTCCTGGGACAGGCGCGTGACGATGTCGCCGGGCCTGAAGGCCTGGAAGAAGTCGCGGTTCTTCGCAAGGACCTTCGAGAAATACTTGCCGCGGAGGAGATGCTCGAAGACCTGGTTGGTCGCCCCCCTGATCCCGGGGAACATCGAGGCAACCAGGCCAGCGGCGCCGATGGCGAGTACCAGGAGTACGAGGCGGTTGATCTCGCCGCCGGCCTCCTCCCATCCCTGGCTCTTGGAGAGGGCTCCCTGGATCTGGTCGAGGAGGAGCTTGGCTACCAAGGGATAGGTCACGGCCACCGCGCTCGACAGGAAGGTAAGGACAAAGAGGAGAATGATGAGACCGCCTCTTTCCCGCCAGAGCCTCCAGATCCAGGCGAGGTGTCTGACCGGCGGCGGAGAAGGGGGGGCGGCGCCGCCTGGAATGTTCACCTGATCGCTCATGGGTATGCCCCTGCAGGCGCAGTGCCCAGCACCAGGGCCTCGGCCCCGCCGACCGTGTCGGGGAACTGAAGCCGCACGAGTTCGGCGTATTCCGGGAAGGAGGCGAAGAGCACCTCGTGCGTCCCCCGGGCTGCGATCCTCCCATCCTTGAAGAAGAGGATCATGTCGGCACGGAGCACGCTCGAAAGCCGGTGCGCCACGACGACGGCAGTGCGTCCAGAAACCAGGCCGCCCAGGCCCTCGCGGATTTTCCGTTCCGTCCTGACATCGATGCTCGCCGTCGCCTCGTCGAGGATGATGATCTGGGGATCAAAGGCCACTGCGCGGGCGAAGGACAGGAGTTGCCGCTCTCCCGCGGAGATGTTGCCTCCACCCACCGTGATCTCCGAGTCGAGTCCGCCAGGCAGGCGCTCGACAAAATCGAGGGCCTGGACCTTGATCAGTGCGCCAGACACGCGGGCAGGTACGAGGTCCTCGTCATAGACCCTTACGTTCTCGAGGATGGTTCCGGGAAAGAGGTAGGGATCCTGGAGGACCAGACCGATGAGCCTCCGCCAGGCTGGAAGGGCGATGTCCTCGAGCGGCACGCCATCGACGAGGATCTGGCCGCGCTGGGGAAGGTAGAAGCGCGTGAGGAGTCCCACCGCTGTCGTCTTGCCCGAACCCGAGGGCCCGACCAGCGCTACCATCCCTCCGCGCGGGA
>JBMOIK010000144.1:0-9274 GCA_049317365.1 Rectinemataceae bacterium
CGGGCTTGAGGTATCCCGATTCGGCGGTGCCCTGTCTAAGAAAAACGGAGGCCTCGACCCAGGATCCAGTGGCATCCACTCGATAGCTGAAACTGCGCAGCTCGGGCTCCTTCGCTTCGGTCGCGGCTGCGGGCTTCGCTTCGGTCGCGGCTGCGGGCTTCGAGGACGCAGCTGGAGCCTTGATTTCAGCAGGGGCTGCCAGGCTCCTGGTCTCGACGAGAAGCCCACGCCCATCATAGCGGCACGAGATGAAGGCTATGATCTGCCCGGAGGCCTTCCTTTGATGCGACTCAAGGAGGCGCCCTGATCCATCCCATAGGAAGTCGATACTGGTCCCCTCCGCCGGGGAAGCCGCTGAAGTGGACTCCGCTGCCCCGGAACCCTCGGGCGACGTGGCATCCGGGAACGGAGGCCTTCCGAAAGGCAGGGAACTGAAACCCGAGGCAGCCAGCGCCCTGAAAGCGGACCTGGTATCGCCATGCGGGAAGGGTCCCGAGACTGCAGCGAAGGCTTCCATGGAAGCCGCATCCCCCGGCCACAGGGGAAACAGCAGTTCAGGAATGCCGACATCGGCAGGCATGTCAGCCTTTGACCCTTCCTTTGCAGGGACCGCCGCCTTGTCCGGGACCGCCCCCTTGGCAGCTGACGGCACCGCCGCAGCGATCGGCGCCGCCTTGGCTGCAGTCACCGCCTCGGCAACCGGCCCTGCCGAGGCAAGCTTCGCTGCACTAGTTCCCGCCGATTCCTTGGCCTTTTCTGCTGGCGCTGCAAGCGCTGGAGCATCCACTCGCCATTGGGTAAGCCTTCCAGCTGAATCCCAGGCCAGCGACAGCCATCCTGCATCCTCATCTGCTGGACCAAGGAGGGAAAGTCCGACAGTGAGTCCGAAATCGCCCTGCCCCTCCCGAAAGATGTGCGCAAAGGATTTCTGCTTTCCTGAAGCATCGAACAGCCGGGCGCTGGCTCCGCGGCCGGAACCTTCCCAGGCCAGGAAAAGCCGGGCTTCGACCTTGCCCGCCCGCGAAAATTCGACGCGGTCAAGCTGGCCATCGCTGCTGAAGCTGCGGGTGATGACGGAATCGGGATCGCCGCTTCCCCGTCGCCTGGAAACCTCTATGACACGACCGGCTTCGTCGTAACGCAGACTTGTCAGGGTAAGGCTATCGAGGGGACCCGGTGGAGGCGCCGGGGATGGTGGAGAAGCGACACCAGCCTTCGCGGCTGCCTGGCCAGCCACGCCTGGCGAGGGTGCAGTGGCTCTGTTGGTCGAAGTGCCAGGAGCGGCGATAGGAGTGCTGCCCTGTTCCTCAGCTGGAACTTCCTGGGCTTCGACCTGCCCAAAGGAAAGGAGGCGCCCGAAGGCATCCCGCGTCTCTGAGGAAGAGACCTTCCCTTCCAATTCAGCAAGTGGTGCTGCGGAAAATCCGCCCAGCAGAGCTTCACGGACAAGCCATGTTGTCGGCGCTCCCCAAGCCTGGAGAGAGATACAGAACGCGAGGGCCAACAGGCTGCCCGATCGCGGCCTGGGCCGACGCCCGAATGGCACTCTCAAGGTCGAAGGGCCTGTCCTCAAGGGGACTGGCGCGCCTCGGCATCGTGGGCGCGGATATCCGCAGCGTCCCAGGGATACACGATCCAGCGGTCCTCGAGTGTCCGACCTGCGAAGTAGAAACGCACTTCTTCAGGCAGGATTCCACGCTTTTCCTTTTTCTTGTCATGCAGAACGGCGACCGCGACCTCGGCGGGCAGGTGCCGCAGCAACTCGCGGACGCAGTACTCGAGGGTCGCCCTGGAATCGTCCACCTCATCAACGAGGAGTATCCGCTTGCCAGCGAGCTTTCTCTCCGCCTCCTCGATCCACTGGAGGGTGCGGGGCGTATCCGTGGGCTGGTCTTCCGCGTCATAGTAGGCAATGCCTACCGCGAGGATGGGCTTCTTTATATAGGTGCGGAGGATCCGCGCAGGAATGAAGCCCCCCGAGCCGATGGCCACGATGGGGTCGGCGGCGAAGCCGCTCGATTCGATTCTTCCAGCCATATCCTGGACGGTCTCGTGGATGTCCTCATAGGTGAAGCGGTACTTGTCGCTGGCCTTGTCAGGCATCGCTACCTCCTTGCATTGGCAAAACCCAATATAGCAGGAGGGAAGGTCCGATTGCTATCTATGCCTTCGGGAAAGAATTGATTTCCTGAAGCGACAGCCGGGACCGTGTTTTCGGCGACGACAGCGCAGAAGGAACATCGGGAATGGACGTGCCTTCCGCCTTTCTGACGGAAGAGGAGTCGAAGACAGCTGCAAGGGCCAATGCATTCCGAAGTGAAACATCCAAACGCGCCTTGGTGGCCTTCGGTTTGAGGAAGGGCTTCGACCTATATGTCCGAAGCTCCTGCCACCGTTCGATATAATTGATCACGAAATAACTCTGCAGCTTTCCACGGAGTTTGTCAGCCATAGTCCCTGAGTCTCCTCTCTTCGCTTCATTCCGGATGGACCAGGTACACGATCAAGACAGAAAAAACAAGTGGAACTATGCCCCGAAGCCGGAACAAGCTCCTTGATTCAAGACGCGCTTCAAGGTATCGCCCCAGTGCCCCTTATCGCGCGATACAAGAGGCATGGATTCCTTTTCCGAACAAAATATATCGTAAATTGTTCAAATTCCCGGACCGACGCATCAAATCCATGAAAACCGAATGAGTATTTTCCGGCGAAAAGCCAGAAGAAAAACCAGAAGAAAAACCCAGTTCCGCCTTTGCCGCTCCTTGCCCTGCGACGGATCCCCGAAGCAGATATCCAGCCCTGTGACTCACTAAGAGGTCAGCATTGCCCGCCTGCCCTTTTTAGGCAAGCCATTTCGGAGAAAACGGCTATAGATATTTGTCTATAGGAACCTATCTATCAATGCCGTAATTCTTTAGCGACAGCAATGAGCCACAGCAATGTGGGCGTTCAGGCAGTGGCTTTCCCTGAATCTGCCAGCCCTCATGCCCCTTTCAGCCCCTTCATCGCCTCCACCCGCATCTTGCGGTATTCCATGAGGGCCCGGTCACCCGGAAAGAGCAGTTCGCCGGCGCCCATACCGTCCCCTCTGGGGATCTGGGTTTCGACGACCCGGCGATCCTGGTGGGCCACGAGGATGTTGGCTTTGTTGCCTATCCATTCGACAAAGCTCTTGAGCAGGGGCAGCTTCATGAAGGACTGGCAGAATCTGAGATACATGATGGTAGAGCCCTCGTCGACCGGGACAAAGGCGGCGATTATGCGAAGTTTCTCGGAAATGTAGTTTTCCCAGACGTTGGGGAAGATGAACTCAAGCTTGAAGGGCATGTCGGTCCGGGGAACGGGCACCTCCTCGCTCGAACGCCGTGGCGAGCCGTCGTCCACGCGGTTGTACACATAGACAAACATGGAACCATCACGCAGCATCACACCGGGGCCATCGACCACGGTCCTGTTCCCCCTCCCTATGGTGTTGTGATGGACAAAGGGGAGATGGGCCATGTCGAGCTGGTTCTCGATGGCCCGGCTGTAGTGGTTAGCCCAGGGATCGGCCACCGAGGGTCCGATCATGGTGTCAGGCAGGTCGTCGAACCAGCGAGGCTCGCCTGTGGGGGCACAGCCCTCTTCGGCCCAGAAGATCCAGATGAAGCCATGGGCCTGTCGGGCGGGATAGCTCCGTAGCTTGAAGCCGGGAGGTACGGGTGCAGAGGCACCGTTGGCTGGAATCTTCGTACAGACGCCGGTCGAATCGTACTCGAGGCCGTGGAAGGGACACATCAGGCGGTGCTCGCCCTCGCAGAGGACCTTCCCTAGCGTGAAGGAAGCCCCTCTGTGGGCACAGCGATCGACATGACAGAGCGGGGAACCCGAGGCATCCCTCCAGAAAATCATCCGTTCGCCCATGCGGATACAGCCAAGAGGCGTTGTCCCGAGTTCCCTGGAATCCAGCACCGCGTACCATTGGTTACGAATCATCCTGAGCCTCCTCTGGGTGAATCTCCTATAACAACCGGAGTTCGTCAAGAGAGTATGGTCAGGGAACTGCTTCGTGCAACCTTGAAAGCCTCAATCCTGCTCGAGCGAGAGGGAAACAATGAGAGGAGGACTCATCTCCACATCGATAAGCAGTTCGAGACAACCCCCTCCCCGGTCCTGGAACTGCTTCCGATAGCGCTTGTTCCCATCGCCCTGCGTCTCGATGGAATCGGGAAACTCCCAGCAATCCCAGACGCCCAGGTCGTCGATTCCCGCAGCCACGGCGGCACGTATCGCCTCCTCGGAGTAGCGATACTCCACGGAAAAGGAAAAATCGGCCTCGGCGTCTGCCTTGCCGAGTATGGACCCGGCAGGGACCTGGGTGATGCGTCGCCTGGCCTTGGCGACCCTCTTGCTGCGCTGACGGCGCTTCTCTTGCTTGTGGGGTGAACTCATGCCCCTAATACGCCCGGAGCCTGCACTCCTGATTGCGTTCTGCGGGAAAAATCGGAAAAATAGTTCCGGTTCAGGACTGGATAGGGGTGATTGGGTCGATGAGCCAGGCGAGTTCAGCAAGGATCATGGCCGTAGCGCCCCAGACCTTGTGCGTTCCGACCTGCCAGAAGGGCACGAGGGAGGGCCCCCCGTGGATTTGCCACTCCTCGGAACGGCGCGCGCCCGATTCCAGGAGCCGGGTGAGGGGCAATTCGATGATCTCGGCCACCTCACGCTCCTCGAGGATGTACAGGGGCCTTTCCTGCACAAAGGCAAGGATCGGGATTACCTCGAAGCCAGTCGGAGCGATCCTGAGCGGCGACAGCCGGCCGAGGACGCGGACAGCCTCCCGCCGGATGCCGATCTCCTCGAAGGCCTCCCTCAGGGCAGCTTCCTCGGGCCCCTCGCCCTCCTCGATGGAGCCGCCAGGCAGGCTGATCTGCCCCGCATGCACCGGCAGGTCATCGCGCCGCCTCGTCAGCGGGAGGGCAAGTCCGACTTCGGCAGGATGGAGGAGGAGGAGAACGGCTGCCTTCTTCCAGTCGCTCCGTTCGACCTTCTCACGTCGCCTCCGTTCAGGCGTCATGGCTGCCTGCACTCGCTCGCCGGGAAGGGGCAACAGGAGGTTCTTCTCGAGGCGTGCGAGGGTGGCCCCGCCTAGGGCGTCCAACGCCGGCCTTCCGTCACCCCGGCCTCGCCATCGAGGATCCGCGCCACATGGCGCGCGACCCGCTCGGTGCCGGGATCGAGGGCAAGAGCCCCTATGTTTTCGGCATACTCGTCCAGGATCTTCGTAGTCGTGAAGGTTCCGAGAAGGTGCAGGAAGGACAGCGTCGTGGGGGCGTACCAGCCCACCCTGAAGTTGAGCGCGAAGTTGATGATGTAGCGGTCGTTGTAGGTCGCCCACTCGGTGAAGGCCACGGGCTTGCCCATGAAAAAGGCTTCCATCGCCGTGGAGGCACCTGCCTTGCCGGCCACGACATCACAGGCCGAGATGAGTTCGTTGATGTTCGTCACGTAACCAAGGGAGACAAGACGGGTGTTCTTCCGCTCCTTCGCCGCGAGCTTGTCCATCCTGGCCTTGGTCCGGTGGCTGCGTCCCGAGATGACCACAAGATTGAGCGGCATGTCGGTCATCCAGAGGGCCTCGACGAAGGAGAAGACCTTGCCGATGCCCTGGCCCCCCGCCGTGACCAGGATGGTCGGGCGGCCGGGCACGAGTCCGAGCTCGTCGGCCACATGGCTCCGCTCGCGCTGGATGTGGAAGAATTTACTGTGGATCGGGAAGCCGGTAATTACGATCTTTTCACTCTGGATACCGTGTTCGACCAGGCGCTCCCGCGATTGCTCCGAAGCCACGAGGAGCACATCGGCGCCCTCGTTGGCCCACCAGGAGTAGCCGTCGAAGGGATCGACCACGCAGGCTACCACCTTGAAGTCGAGGCCGAGGACCTCGCGGGCCTTGACGGCGATGTAGAGGCAGAGCCCGTGGGTCGCGAACACGAGGTCCGGCCTGTAACCCGCGATATATGCGATGCCCTTGCCCACGAAGTCGCGGAAAAAGAAATCGATGTAGGAATTGTTCCCATGGTTGAGCTCGACCAGGAGGTAGCCGATGCGGGCCGAGACCGGGAAGGCCAGGGCGAGGTCCCAGGAGCGCTTGAGGGCCCTGTCGTCCGCGGCCGCACCTGACTCGCGCGCGAAGTCCACGATATCCACGGTGTATTTCCCTGGCCAGAGTTCCTCGAGCGAGTCCTTGACGGCTATGGCCGGCGACTTGTGCCCGAGGCCCACCTCGAGCATAGTCATGAGAACCCGCTTCCCCTCGCCCTGGACTGCCACCCTTCCCCCTGTCCTAGCGTGTGAGCGGGCTGCCGCCCCGCGCGGTCGTACCGGTCGAAAGGAGTTCGTGGATCCGGTAGGTGCCGTACTTCCGCGCCTTCAGGAAGCCGCTCCAGGCTGCCTCCGCGAACCGGCCCGTTTCCAGGAGTTCCCAGATCCAGGTGTCGGCGAACTCCGGGTCGTGCTGCGGTATGCCTGCCTGGATCTCCTCGAGCCAGTGCCGGTTGAAGACCTCCTGCGAACCGAGGCTCGGTGCCATGAGGAGGGGGATTCCCAGCCCGACGTAAAAGGACAGCTCGGAGGGCTTGGTCCAGAGAATGTCGGTACTATGAAGGCATTCGCTGAAGTCGCGGAAATAGGACGCGTCATCCCCCTGCCCGCCCACGACCTTGACTGCGGGATGGCCGGGAATGATCTCCTTGATGGCGTCCTCGAAATAGGCGCGTACTTCCTTCCTGACTCCGCACACGAAGTTCCAGTTGAGCTCCCCGCGCTCGATGCGCCCCTTCAGGCTGCGCAGGGCCGCGACCCCGATCTCCTTCTGCGCCCCCGCGCCACCGACGGCAAAGGTGATCGTGAGCCTTCGGCCTGCCTGGCTCGGGCAATTGCCTTCGCCCAGGAAATGCTCGACGTTGAGCCCGTGGAGGGGCCAGAAGCGCCCGTCGGGATCGAGGACGCGGAGCCGCTGTCCGAGATCCGGCCTGAGCACACTGAGATCCTCGTCACCGAGAAGCTCGAGGGGAAGGGGGAAGCCCGTCATGTAGATGCGCTCGTCCGGGACCCCATACTGGCGAAGGCGGCGCATCGCATTGCCGCAGGGCACGATGTACTCGATGCGGCTCTCGCGCGGCTTCGAGGCGACCCACACCCGATTGATGTCTGCGTCGCAGATGATGCAGTAGACGCGGCCCCAGCCCGCGCGATCCGCTGCTATCGCGTTCTGGTAGAAGGAGGTGACCAGGGGGAGGGGCTGGGTCTTCATCTTCGTGAGCATGGCCGAACACAGGCCGTCTCCCACGAGCTTGTCGACGAACTTCGTGCCCACCGAGGGCGCGGACTGGTCGACCCGGGGATAGGCAGGCTGGATGCGCTGGAAATAGTCCATGATCCCGAAAAGCGCATCGCCGATGACCGGCACGCCCTTGGCCCTCGACAGGCCCTCATAGACCTTGAGCAGCCTCTCCCAGACCTTGAGTTCCTCGGGGTCGGCGAAGGCCGGATCGTTGACGATCATCACCCCACCCTCCGCGATGCCCTCGAGGGGGTACACGGCCCGCTTGTGCCCAAGACCCATGTTCGCCGCTGCCACCCAGGCGCGGGGCAAACGCTTGATCGCAGGATCGACGCTCATTCGGCAACCTCCACGGATTCCCAGGATATCGGGCTAACTCTAGGGGCGAAGGGAGGGCAGTGTCAAACCGGAGGAGGTTCCTGAGAGCTTTACCACTCTAGCTCGAGCTGGGGACGGTCCGCGAGCCAGGGCCTTGCATCGAGGCTGCGCTCGTCGAGGATGGAGCGGGCTATGGGCATGAGTTGATGCTCGACGTAGTGGTTGTAGTCGAGCTCTGCAGTGGAACGGCGCTCGGGAGGCTCTGCGCCAGAGCTCGTCATGAGCCAGGAGATGCGGCCCCTGCGATCGGTCCATCCCAGGATGCGCGCCGCACGAACCGCAGGGTTTTCCGAGCCGTACTCGCTGGCGGGCCTCCTGAGCCAGCGCCTGTAGACAAGCTCGCCATCGAAGGCGCCTCCGCGGAGGCCAGAGGCGATGCTACGGCAGTATGCCTCCAATTGTTCCTTTCCAGCGGGTTCTAACCCTCCCGAAGCAGTACCGAAGACAAGATCCAGGAGCTCCCGCTGGAAGCGCCTGCCCAGGGGGGTCCCGTCGCTCCTGGCCGCCTCCATGCCCTTGACCTCGACTTCCACGGCAGCGTCATCGCCCCTCTCGAGTCCCGCGTAGCCCTTGGCCCTGCCCCGGCCCTCGGCCTCGTCGCCCTCCGCTCCTTCGCCCGGGCCCTCGCGCCGGAGGATGGCGCTCCCGACTCCCGCCCCCTCCGACCTTACCCGGGGGATGAAGAAGCGCCCGTAGACCTTGTCGGAGCGGATCCGGAGGAAGGATTCAAGGCCATATTCCTTCCGGATGGATGCGCTTATGGCTGAATTGATCTCCGATGAAAGGGTTTCTCCTAATTGTGACAATTCATCCCAGTTGCCGGTGAAGGGCTTCCCCGCCTCGACGAAGACCGAATCGGTGTCACCGTACAGCACGCGGTGACCCCGCGCTTCGCAGAGGTCGCGGGCGAAGGTGAGGTACTTCCTGGCAAAGGAGGTGATGGCGCCAGCGAGTTCCGTGCGGGCATAGCGGCAGCCGTCCGATCCGAGCACGCCGTAGAAGCTGTTCATGAGTATCTTGTAGACAAAGGCGCCCGTGGCGTCCCCGGCGGCCAGGGCTCGCTCGCGCTCGGCGAAATAGCGGGTAATCACCGCAGGAAGGATGCCCGGCTCCCGGGAAAATCGTGCTCCGTTCGGCGCCATGAGGCTATCATCGTAATTGTTACCTTCTGCCAGACCCCTGTCGAGCTTGCGAGCGCCGCGCGTGCCGGATGACCCGGAGCCGCCCGAGCGCGCGTGGGCCAGGGGGTCTATGTTGAAGGTGCGCATCAGGCTGGGGTAGAGGCTCCGGAAATCAAGGACGATGACCGACTCGAAGATGCCTGCCCTCGGGTCGAGCACCGTGCCTCCGGCTGCGCCGGAAACTGAGCGGTTGTCGCGTGCTGGCGGGATGACATGCCGCGCACGGAGGGCCGCGTCGTAGACCCGCTCGAAGGCCGGAATGCTCGTCCAGGCGAGGTCGAGGGAGAGCCCCGTGAGCGCTGCGCGGCGCGCGGTCAGCTCGCCTATGCCAGTCTTTTCGTAACTATTCAGGTCCCCGCAGCCAAAGAAATCGTATTTAGGGGCTGGACTC
>JBMOIK010000145.1:0-9226 GCA_049317365.1 Rectinemataceae bacterium
CTGCGATGCGCCCGGTCGGATCCGGGGCGAACCGCCAGTCGAAGCGTTTCACCCTCTACCTCGATCCGATTCCCTTCCATGCGTTCCTCGATGCGCAAGGCAAGCTCCATTCCCCAGAGGTAATGAAGCTCTCCGTCCTGGAACTCGCGTTCGGCCACGCGCGGCTGGGCAAGGATCTCTGCCCGCTTCCTGCGGATCCAGGCGAGCTTGGAGAAGACGAAGGCCTCGATCTCCGCAATGGATACATGTCGCGGCGCAGTGACGCGGAGTACCGCACCGGGGGACCTGACACTGAGGTTGATGTTCCGCACCCGTTTTCGGACGAGTCCGATGTCCAGACCATCGACGATGAGCTTCCGCGCCTTGGCCTTCGCGGCCTCCGGCTCCATGCCAGGCAGGTCAAGCCGGCCTTCGATCCACTGTGGCATGGGCTTGAGAGGGGAAATCAGCCGACGATACCCAGCCAGAGATTGATCGTAGCGAGGTCGTGTCCGAGGGACTGCGCTATCAGCGTCACGTTCTGCCCCTGACTATAGAGAAGCTTGGCCTGGGCGCTCGAGGAAATCTCGACCGAGACGGCATTGGCCCTTTCGCTCGCAGGCTGGGCCTGAGCCTGAGCCTGTTGCACCAGGGCCTGTGCAGGGGCTGGCGCCGGTACCGGCCCTGGTGCCGGTGCCCGAAGTACTACCTGAGTCTCCTCCTGGACTGGAGCCCTTCGCTCTGCCACCTTGCTGGCCTGCTGCGCATGAAGCAGCTCCGCAGCTGCCATCCCGTTCACTGGAGCGATGGAATCGATCATGGTTTGCGCCTCCGCATGTTCCAAGTATCGTCTATAAACCTGGTTTTGCCAGTATCAATCGTGTGATGCGATCGTGGGAAGTGGGGACAATGGCCAGCCTGATCACTCATCATCCAGCTCTTTTTTCCTTTCCTGCAAGAGCTTCAGCTTTTTGTTCAGCATTGCTATCTCCTTCTGACTCCGTATTCCTTTTTGGGCAGTTGTTTCGCTCAGCGACGCCCCCTTGCTGTTCCATTCACCGTATTCAGCCATATATGCCTCCCATCATAGGATCGCAGGATGATCAGTATTATGTCGACTACAGGCTCCTCGATCATTGTAGTTGCTTTTGTCCATCGCCGTTCGCCTTCATCTTCCCGAAATTGCTCGAAGCGGCAAATATGCGCTGCCCTTTGGCATACATTCTGGACTCCTCGGCTGGTCTGTCTAGTTTGTCGAGTGCCTTCTGTGCGGCCGGGGCCAGTTCTACCCTATAGGCCACGGCTTGCCCGGTATTCCTCTATCGTCATTGCGAGAGAGGGATCGGCACGATAATCGGAATATGCCGCTTCGGGGTCGGCGATGTCCTCGGCGTCCTCAAGCTGGCGGACAATGGCAAGGCGGGCATATTCAGCCGGCGCCTGCCCCTTTTCTTCTGCACGCTGGTCTAGGATCGTTTCAAGCTCCGGGGAAAGATTGATTGCCAGCATGGGCGGCCTCCTGTTCGCTCAAGGGTTTACTATTCAGGTCGAAAAGCTGCCTAATCGGAAGTGTTACGAGCATGTTATCGATCTCGGGACTGTCGAAGATCAGGCCTTCGAAGGTTTGGGGACGAAGGGGTCTTTGTTCAGTGCCATCAGTATTGCATCGAATGCCCTCAGCCCATTCTTGCGGGCTGTTGAGATGTAGCTTCGGGTCTTGCAGAACGCGTGCGCGCCACCAAGGCTGCGGAACGTTCCAGAGATTTTTTGCCGCAGCTTGATCATGCGAATATCGCGTTCGGCCAATAATCCTCATATTTGGATTATTGGCCGAGCAGGTCACGCGTCGATTTCATAATAGATGGTTTCCTTTTCAATGCCTGCCCTTCGCCGGGGATCGAAGGATTCGGGAGTCAGAACATCGACATGAACCGGGAACCCGGCTTCAAGCAGATCCGCTACATCCATGAAGGCAGCAAAGGTTTTTCTGCCATCCGCAAACTCCACGAGAAGGTCAACGTCCGAATCCTTCCTTGTGTCCCCTCTGGCTGTCGAGCCAAATAGGCCGATGCGGCGTATTCCAAGGGAACGCAGATTCCCGGAAAGCTCCTGAATTCTGTTCTCGACATCCTGTTTCAGCACCGATGCCTGGCTTGAGGTCCTCGTCGGGGATGAGGTCCACCGGAAGGCCGAGGTCCTCGCTCATCTCCTGCTCGAGGGCGATGAGG
The DNA here is from genome assembly GCA_049317365.1 of Rectinemataceae bacterium. Lineage (GTDB taxonomy): Bacteria > Spirochaetota > Spirochaetia > Treponematales > Rectinemataceae > CAIJMU01. The sequence continues at coordinate 2,208 of JBMOIK010000145.1, forward strand.
CCGAGGAGATCGAAGCGGTAGGGCTTTTCTGCCTCTATGAGGACATCGATGTCACCATCCGGCCTCGCGTCACCACGGGCCCGGCTTCAAAAGACCCGAAGGGAGGTGATCCCGTAGGTACGGGCAAGCTCCTCGCGCCGGGGGCGGAGGTAGACTATGGGATCTCAGGTTCTGCATTGGATACCTCCTGTGAGAGTGGGTCTCCAATAGCAGTAGAATCTGGGCAGGGCTTGGCGCAGGCGATCTGACTGAATCCTGATGCTTGTCAGGAGCTTTGGTATCGGGTATCCTGGAATCCATGAAAACCGATGCCGATGCCATGCCCCCTGATCTACTGAAGACTATCGAGGGCAAGAAGCGGGAACTGGACAGGCACCGGCCCTTTCCTCCGGCTGTGGTGAAGAAGCTCGAAGAGCAGTTCAGGCTCGAGTGGACATACAACTCCAATGCGATCGAAGGGAACACCCTCAACCTCCGCGAGACCGAGCTCGTCCTCAACCGGGGCCTGACGATAGGTAAAAAGAGCCTGCGGGAGCACTTCGAGGTCCTGAACCACGCCGAGGCCATTTCGATGCTCGAGTATTTCATCTCCAGGAAGAAGGACCTGACCGAGGAACTAGTCCTGGCCCTTCACCGGCTCATCCTCAAGAACATCGATGATGCCGAGGCCGGCCAGTACCGGCAATCCAATGTCATGATCGTGGGAGCGGTCCATATTCCGCCCCAGGCGGTAAAGGTTCCTCGGCTGATGGGCGAGCTGATCGCCTGGTATCACGAAAACTCGAGGAAGATCCCCGCGCCTGAACTGGCGGCCTGGATTCATTACAAGTTCGTGAACATCCACCCCTTTACGGATGGGAATGGTAGGACAGCCAGGCTCCTCATGAACCTCATCCTGATGCGGGCCGGGTACCCGCCAGCCGTCATCCTGACCGTCGACCGCAAGAAGTACTTCCGAGTACTCAAGGACGCGGACAAGGACCGTTTTGAGGGCTTCCTGGCCTTTATTGGAAGGTCCATCGACCGGTCATTGTCGATCTACCTGAACGCAATGAAGGGAACTGGGGAGGAATCGGAGAGGCATGGGTATATGCCCCTCTCAGAGGCGGCAAAGCACTGTGACTACGGGATTGAGTACCTGTCCTACCTTGCTAGGACTGGAAGGCTGGGAGCTGTGAAGATCGGGAGCAAGTGGATGACGACGGGGGAGGCACTGAGCAATTATGTTGAAAAGGCTAAAGGGAAGACTGAATTGTAAGTTAATTGTGCAGAAACTAAGCGCGAGGCTGAGGAGAAATGCATGCTAAAAACACCAGATGGGAAATTCGTGCCGGAATTGCTGCCTCACAAAGATGAATATGATCAGAGCATGAAGCGGCTGAGCCAAGAGGAGCAGGATGAGGTCAAAGGAATGTTGCTTTCCTTGATCGCAACCAAGACATACCACAATTCGGCAGTATTGGGGGCAAAGAATCTTGAGTCCAACGTACGGCTAAAAGAAATACTCTTGAAAGCAGTAGATGGAAAGGGCGAAGAAGTCGGACTGTACTTCGGCCTTTACTTATACGCAACCTTCATGGAAATGAAAGAAGAATGGACCATAAAGAGATGCTCTCCGGAAGGTCGCCTCGATGTAGCGGGATATGACTATTACAAAGGCAAGAAGGAGCCAAAATCGAAGTACTTGGCGACGTGACCAAGTCTATTCTTGCGGAAGTGCCATCTTTTACTAGTCGAAGCCAACCGGCAGGGGAAAGAGACATTACTGCTTCCATCACCTCCGGCAGACATCCATGATCCTGGGCCCATGCAATGTGTTCGAGGAAGCGAGCCCTCTTAGCACTGGGGCTGCTGTCCCATGCCGCTAGGATCAAAGGCAATGGCGGTTCCCATCCTCCCCCTTTCCTGGTCCTGTTGGGCAGCATTTCCCAGAGCGCATTCCATTGGTCCGGCATCGGGCAAACCCAGCCAGCGCCGGCAATTTTGTCGAGTTCCTGGATCAATGCAGGATCAATCTCTTTCACCTCAGCGTCCTCACCCATTCCGCCAGCACCTCGACTTCTTCGACTTTGCGCGGCTCGAGGACGATAGGCGCTGTCTCGGGAGCGATTCCCCTGAGGGTGATCTTGGCGAAGCCGCCAGGGGCAGCTGGGCTTGAGTACCACTTGCGGACGGTGTATTGGCCTCCCATAGATGGGTCTGCGATGCCTGAGTGCCGGACGAGATAGGTTTTGCCTTCGCGGTTGCCCTTGCCGGCCGGCTTGAAGACGCACCAGGCACCGGCGGGAATGAGTGGTTCCATTGCGACGCCATGTACCTGGGCTACGAACATGCCCTTCTGGATGAGGAGATTCTCCTTGGGACGGACCCAGTACTCTGCCCAGCCAGGAAGGGTATCGAAACCGGGCTGGAGGTCATGGGAACCGGCGATCATTTTGAGCGCGACAAGGGGCATGCTGTTTTCCCATTCCCTTCGCTGTTCTTGCGGGACGGCGGTCATCGGAGCATTGGATGGTAGGGGGGCCTGATTAGGTTCTTGACCTGCTGTCTTTGGAGAGGAGGGCTGGGCGGAACTTGTGGCATAGTTGGCGATGACGAGGGGGAGACGGGGAACCTCATGGCAGATCTCATAGTGCCATTCCCCGTAGCGGCCGAGGTTGGTGACAGCGGCGCACCATTTCATTGCGGCTGCGCTTTTGGCGCTGACCTGGTTGGGCTGCCAGTTGCCACCTCCACCCTTGATCTCAAGGAGGAGGTAGCGTTCCTTGCCGGGGGACGAGCCGGCGAGGCGGATCACAAAGTCGGGGATGTACTGATGCTCGTTGCCGTCATATTCGTAGCCGATAACGAGTCCGAGGTGCTTGTCGTTGGCGGCGAAACACTCGACGTTGGGATCCTTTTCGAGGAGGTCGATGGCGGCGGTTTCAAAGCTCGAGAGCACGATAGCCCGATTGAGGTGGCTCTTCTCGAGGGCAATAACGGGCCGGGCGGTCCTTTCATTGACGTCCTCGGTACTGACGGTTTTCTTGAAGCGGTTGAGAATAGGAACGAGGGGTCTGTCCGCGCTTGCTGCTGCCGGGCGGATGCCTTCCACGAGTAGCTGGCGGATACGCTGAACGTGCTTCTGGTGCGCGATCTCGCGGAGATCGACGCCATCGTCGAATCGTACCCGTCGTTCGACGTAGCGCTCGACGATGGCAAGAACCTCGGGAAAGAGACGGTGTCGGGCAACGCGAAACTCCGATCTTTCCTGCCCTTCTTCCAGTAGGCGGACTATATCCTGGGCAATGCGGAAGTAGATCTCTTGGAGTCGCAGGGTCTTGTAATACTCAGCGCGGGTCTGCTTGAGAAACTCTGACTCGGCCAATCGTGCCTGACCATCGGCATATCCTTTGGGGGCTGCGACGAAGACCTCGGTGGGATCCTCATTGACGGTGGTCTCGGGAAGGGAGTCTACATCGCAGACGATGCCCTCACCCCTCAATGCATAGGCATAGCCCTCCACCACCGGAATGCGGATTTCGAAGGCTGATCGTTCGGGAACGGCATAGATGTGATGGTAGACCGGATCAGGGGTTTCCTTCTCATCCTTGGGCCTGCCCTTGTAGGGGATGAGGCTGAAGGGAATCCCGTAGACGTCGACATACTCCGCGGGCAGGAGGCCGGTTTCGGGATCGGGCGTGTAGCTCATGCGGCGAAGGCCGCGGCCCACCACCTGTTCACAGAGGAGTTGGGAGCGGAAGGGCCTTAGGCCGAAGACATGTGTGACATTGCTCGCGTCCCAACCCTCGGTGAGCATGGAGACGGAGACCACGCAGCGTACCTGCTCGCCTGGTTTTCCTCGCTGGCCTACCGTACCGATGAGCTGGCGGAGTTCAGCGACCTTTTCATCCCGCGTTTCATCGCCTTCCAATTCGGCCTTCGCGAGGAGCTTGGAATCGATGCGGAAGGTATGGCGTTCGGTATCGGTATTCTTGAACTCGGCGAAGGGGCTGTGGCCGCGAACGATTTTTCCTTCATCATCCTGGCTCTCGCCGGAAATGTACTCGTAGAAGGCCTTGGAAAGGTCGGTGTTCTCGCAGACGACGATCATCACCGGGGGGATGGGCTTTTCTTCCTTGGTAGCGGACAGGACCTGGTCGAAGCGTTCCTTCCACTGGCTATAGAGCATCGTGAGGGCCGGTTCGGCCTTCGCGAGAAGGACATCGGGCTTGGGCCTCTTCTTGATGTAGTCGGCTGGAGTGAACTGTTCGAGCACATGGTCCCAGAGGCGGAAATATTCGGGATCGGGGCGTCCCGCATCATCGGTGCCGGCGAGGGTGTCTTTCACGGGCATGCGCGGCACCTTGACGATGCCGCACTCGATGGCATCCACGAGGCCGAAATCGGCGACGAGCCAGGGGAAGGGGCTGCCTTCGGGATGGCCCGAACCGGAGAGGTAGAAGGGCGTGGCGGAAAGGTCGACGCAGGCTACTATGCCGGGTTTGCCTGAACCAGCGATACCTGAGTTGTTGATGCGATCGAGACCGGCGAGCCAGATACGGGCTTCTTCCTTCTCGTCCTCGAGCCTGTCCTTCTCTTCCTTCGATATATCATCAGCATTGGTGCTTTCAACCGCATCGGACTGGCGGGGTCGCCAGCAATGGTGGCCCTCGTCATTCAGGACGAGGATGGGAGCGCGATCGGCCAATTCGCCCAGCCTGTTCCGCGCGAAGGCTTCTGGCGATTCTTCGCCCTTCTGGACGACCTTGTAGGAGCTACCACCTTCGGAGTTTTCGCTGGCGAGGGCCATCACGTGCCAGTTGGTGACAAGGACGCGGCCGGAGTTGAGGTGCTCGCGGTAGACGGGAGGGACGATATCGAACTGGTCGAAATAGTTGCCGGAACTTTCCGGACGGAGGACCTGGAGACGGTTCTTGACCATGAGGTTGGGCGCCATGATGAGGACAGCGTTGGGGAACCAGGTGGAGGCAGGATTGACGGCGCGATTCACAAAGGCCCAGGCGACGATCATGGCCATCACAACGGTTTTGCCCGAGCCCGTCGCCATCTTCAGGCCCAGGCGGACAAGGGCCTCTGAGTCAGCGGCGTCTGCGCCCTTGGGCGACGTGTCCACGAGGCGAGGGAAATAGAGCTCGTGGTCCTTGAGTTCGGGAAAGTCGGGGACCTCGCCCCCCAGAAGGCAGCCCATGCTGTCTTGCGTCACTTCGAAGGTCTTGTAACCCGTCGTACCAAGACGTTCGGGGATACCCAGCTCGAGAAGATAGATGATTGTCTCGACTGCCTCGATCTGGCAGAAGAAGAGCCTTCGTGAGCGTTCCTTGTCCTTCCACCAGCGGAGGAGGTCGCGTGTCGGCTTCGTGGCGCCTTTGTAGCCCGATTCACGCCAACGCTTCACGTCCTTCCGAAGGCGGTTGACGAGGGGAAGCTCGTCACGCTGTTCTTTGGCGAAGAGCTCTGCCTGGGCGGTGGCGACACTCTTGTCGCGAAAGTAGTACGAGGCAGGTCGACGACCCTGCTGTTTGGTAGGGTGGCCATCAGCATCATAGATCCAGTGCCAGGCTGGCTCGTCGTATGGGTTGTTGATGACCGGTTCATCGACCGCCTGTTGAGGCGTCCAGTCGGGGGGAGGGGCATCCTCAACAGGCTTGCGCGGGCGGGCCATTTCAGCCAGCTCCCAATTTCTTGACTACCATGACCTCGTTGCCACGAGGATCGATGACCTTGACGGCGATCCTGGCGTACTTGCCCGCCTTGAAGGGCACCGAGATCGTGCCCTTGTAGGCGTCGAAGGCGTAATCCTCGGCCTCGGTCTTGAGGGCCTTGCGGATCTTTTCCCAGGCGTCCTGGTCGGGGAAGAAGGCCTGGGTGATGCAGAAGGCGCGGCCGTCGTAGTCGGAATCGAGGAACCAGGCGGCGACCTTGGCTGCACCCGTGGAATGCACGTCGCCTGAGAGCGGGTCGTAGATATCGACACCCTCGAGGGCGACCGTCCAGTCGCCATCCTTGCCCTTGGAGAGGCGGATCTCAGGTTTGCCGAAGACAGTGAAGAGCTGGCTCCTGGGCTGGTCCTTGAGGAGGCCCTCCATGCCGGGATTCACGTCGGGTCGGATAAAGGCCTGGTGGATACGAAGCTTCTGCTGGCTCGCCTCGTCGGCCGCTATTTCGCTGGCCTCGGGCTCGAAGGAGAAGGCGGCGGCGACGATCTCGGTGTAGTGATGACGCGGGGCCTGTTGCATAGCCTCCTCGAGGGCCATGCCCGTGAGTGGGCCGTACTGGGGACCGAAGAGAAGGGCCACAGGGGCAGTGCTGGACTCGTCATCACCCTCCCACCAGCCCTCGGCCTGCCAGGGAAGGTCGCGTCCCTCGTTCCAAAGTGCGCTGAGATTGGCGAACTTCTTGATCTTGTTGCCCTTGAAGGTCACCCCGTCGATCTTGAGCAGTCTGAGCATCTGGTCGTAGTAGGCCTCCGCATTGCGCCCGGCGTCTTCTTCCATTTCGTCTTCATCAGGATCGACGCCATAGGCGGGGGCCTCTCCCCCGGTGAACATCTCGCCGCCCTTTGAAATCTGGCCAGACTCCGCGGCCATCTGCAGTTCTGCTATATCACGTTGTTCTTCTGCCCGCGTGTATTCCACGGGGAGGACTCCCTCCACGGTGAAGGGGCCAGAAACGCGGACGCCGGGCGCGGTCTCGGGCTGGTCGACAAGTTCCTCCTGATCGGCGTTGGCGGCGATGCAGGCGTTCACCTCGTCCATCTTGGCGCGCCAGGCTTTGCGGTAGGAACTCACAGCGTCCTTCAGGGCCTTGGGCCAGTCCTCGTCGGTGTCGAAGGGCACTTCCCAGTGTTCCCACTTCGCCTTGAGCTTCCAGCGGCGCTCGTCGGCATCGGTGAGGGCACGCTTACCCTCATCCCGCTGCTTGGCGGCGAGCTTGGCTTCGAGCTTCTTCTTGAGGTCAGCTCCGACCGTGGCGAGGGCGGCATTGCAGGCTTTGAGCTCGGCTTCGAGAATGGGTTC
>JBMOIK010000146.1:0-9205 GCA_049317365.1 Rectinemataceae bacterium
TTCCTGCCAGGGGGGGGGGCTTCAGGGAGATGACAGTGGCTCGCCTTCCTGAAACAGGCCTCGTCCGGGTCGATCTCCTCGTCGACGTACGAGACGCGATGGGTGCCAACATCCTCAATTCCGTTGCCGAGGGCATCTGCCCCCTCATCGAATCGATATCGGGTGGCAAGCGCCTTATGTGCATCCTTTCAAACGCGGCTACCGAACGCCGGGGCAGGGCAGGCTGTGTCATCCCCTTCGACACCCTCGAACGAATCTCAGGGTCCGGCTTCACCGGGGCCGAGATCGCCAGGCGCATTTCCCTCGCAACCGACCTCGCCAATGAGGACCCGAGCCGCGCAGTCACGCACAACAAGGGTGTGATGAACGGGATTTCGGCCCTCGCTCTGGCGACCTTCAACGACTGCCGCTCCATCGAAGCGGCAGCCCATGCCTGGGCGGCGCGCTCCGGTTCCTACCGCTCCCTCACTTCCTGGAAGGTGGATGACCGGACCCTGGTCGGCGAACTCGAGCTGCCCCTGTCCTTCGGAGCGGTCGGCGGGGCCGCAGCCTTCCACCCAGCGAGCCGGCTCGCCCTCCGCATGCTCGGCAATCCTGGGGCCATGGAACTTGCCCGCATGGCAGCGGCCCTCGGTCTCGCGCAGAACTTCGCCGCCCTCCTGGCCCTCGTCACCGGCGGCATCCAGCGCGGGCATATGCGCTACCACGCTCCCCGCATCGCCTACCAGGCAGGAGCCCGGGGTGCCGAGATCGAGAGCATCGCCAGCGCGATGACTGCCTTGCGGAACTTCAGCCACAGCGAGGCCGAGATCCTCCTCGCGAACCTGCGTGCAGGATTGGCCCTCGAATGAAAGTCTGCGCACGGACCTCGCCCAGCCTCGCGCTCCTGAAGTACTGGGGCAAACGGGAGGGCGGAGCCAACCTGCCGGCGACCCCGAGCCTCGCCCTCACCCTTGGAGGCCTCGAGACGACGACCCTGGTCGAGCCGGTCCAGGGCGATTCCGACATCGTGGTAGTTGATGGTATCGAACGTGAAAGTGCCCGCTATGCGCCCTTTTTTGCCGAGGTGAGGAAGCGCCTCCGTAGCCATCTGCATTTCCAGGCGGAAAGCCGCAATTCCTTCCCGGGAGGCTCGGGCTTTGCGAGTTCCTCCTCGGGTTTCGCTGCCCTCGCCCTCGCCGCTGCCCGCCTCGTCCATGAGCTTGAGGAGAGGGCAGAAGCAAGCCTCGACCTCCTGTCGGAGCTTGCCCGCGTCGGTTCTGCCTCGGCAGCGCGGGCCGTGCATGGGGGCTTTACGCTTCTGCCCGCGGGGGCGCCCAGGGCCGAGGCCTTCCTCCCTGCCGAACACTGGCCTGAGTTCCGCGTCGTCGCGGCCGTCGTAGCCCGTGGGGAAAAACCCCTGTCCAGCAGGGCCGCCATGGAAGCGACCCGCGAAACCAGTCCCTATTATAATGAATGGCTCATCGATGCCCCGAGGCTCGTCACGAAGGCGAAGGATGCCCTCGAATCGCGCGACCTGCCCAGGCTGGGCGCCCTCGCGCGCCTGTCCTACTCACGCATGCATGCCTCCTCCCTGGCAGCGGATCCTCCCCTCCTGTACTGGCTGCCCGAAAGCGTCGCCCTCATCCGGGCCTGCGCATCACTCCGCGCCGCAGGAATCGGGGCCTGGGAAACCATGGACGCTGGCCCCCAGGTAAAGGTCCTCTGCCTCGAGGGGGATCTCGAGGCCGTGCTGGCGGGTCTGTCCGCCGCCGTCGGAAACCTCGAATGCCTCGTTGCCCGTCCCGGTCCCGCGCCAGAGGTCTTCATCCATGAGGAAGGCCTACCCTTTCCCTCCCACCGCCTCCCGCCTGCATGAGAGACTTCCGCCTCTCGGTACCCGCCAACCTCCTCCTGGTCGGGGAATATGCGGTGACCGAGAAAGGCGGCTTCGGGATTGCCCTGGCCGCGCAGCCACGGGTCCTTGCCACAGTCTCGCCAGGCGCCTCCCCGCGGATCGAGGGGATCATGGGCGGTATGGGCTTCTCCTGGGATCCGGAGTCGGGGGAAGCCCCGCCCCCCCTCGTTGGTGCCTGTCTCGCGGCCTGCCTCGCTGCCTGCCGAGCCGCCGGCGCCTCCCTTATCAGCGCCGCCGGCGCCTCCCTTATCAGCGCCGCCGGCGCCAGCTCCACCCCCGGTCCCAGCTCCTGGCCCTTTGCGCCAGCCCGTGTCGTGATCGACAGCTCGGCATTTTTCGATCCCGACGGCAGCAAGCGCGGCCTTGGTTCGAGCGCGGCGACCGCCGTCGCCTTGGTCGCCTCCCTCCTTGCGCTCGGGGGCCTCGAAGACGAAGGCCTTCGCCTGGCGACCTATCCCCTAGCCATCGCCGCACACCGGAACTTCCAGGGCGGCCGAGGCTCAGGCTACGACGTCGCAGCCTCCTGTTTCGGTGGCCTTGGCCTGTTCACGGGAGGCGCAGCGCCCTCGTGGGAGGCCCTGGGCGGAGGCGCGCCAGGAAGGCACCTCAGTCCCGCAGCCCTCCCCTGCCTTGCCCTGTTCCGCGGCCCCAGGGCCGTCGTGAGCCCTGAAGCAGTGAGCCGCTACCAGGCCTGGCGCCTTGCCCATCCCAAAGCCTTCCACGACTTCTTCGCCGCCTCGCAGACAGGCGCCCTGGCCCTCGCGGATGCCAGCAGCCCGGTCGAAGCGCTCGAAGCCCTGAGGCAGGCAGCGCAGAGGGGGCTCGAACTCGGGACAGCGATCGGGGTACCCGCCGGTTTTGAGATGCAGGCCGGCGACGAGGGGACCGGGGCCGAGCCGATAAAATCCCCATTTGTAATAAAAGCTCTAGGTGCCGGCAACGAGCTCGGGATCATTGCCTCGGTGGAGGCCCTGGACCTGCGCAACAGCGGCAGGATAGCCGGAGGCAGCATCGGAGATCCGGAGCCGCTCGTCCTCGAGCAGGAGGGCCTCCGGTGGGAATGAAGGGACGGGGACGGGGACAGGGACGGGGCAAGCTCCTCCTCTTCGGGGAGCATGCTGCGGTACTGGGATATCCCGCCCTCGGCCTGGCCCTCGACTCGGGGATCTCGGTGGAACTCGAGTCCGATGGCTCGCGCGGCTCCTGGGAGCTGGACGATGCTGGGAAGGCAGGCCCCGGGGAGACAGGCGCTACGGAGGCCCTCCGCGAGGTCCTGTCCAGGATAGCGACAGTCATCAAGGATTTCCCCCCAGGAGGGCTCGCAGGGGTGAGGAGTGGACTCCCCATAGGCCGCGGCTTCGGTTCCTCGGCTGCCTTCTGTGTTGCCCTCTCCGAGGCAGCGCTCGTGCTTACGGGCCGGGCAGCCAAGGCGCGCGACCGCGAGAGGCTCTGGCGCCTCGCCCACCACGCGGAGGCCTTTTTCCACGGCACGCCCTCGGGCATCGACACCGGCCTTGCTGCCCTCGGCGGTTGCATTTCCTTCGCCCCGGATCCACCCAGGCTCCCCGCCTGGCGCCGCCTCAAGCTCCCCCCCCTTTATTTCCTTGTCGGCTCCCTACCCCGGGAGGCCAGCGCAAAGAGCCTCATTGCGGGTATCAGGGAAGCGGGCCTCCGCCAGGGCAGCCCCGAGGCGATGACCCTCGCAAGGCTTGGTGTCTACTCCAGGGAAGCCGTCGTCCGCCTGGGAGGAGTCATGGCCAGTCTGGAAGGATCTGGCCGGTCAGGAAGGCCAGCCGCCCCCTCAGCTACCGCCAGGGCGATAGGCGAGCTCGCGAAGTCCGCCCAGCGGGACCTTGAGTCACTGGGCCTCGTTGCCCCGGGAGTCGCAGCCCTCCTGGCAGCGGGTGAAGCCCAGGGAGCCCTCGGTGGCAAGATGAGCGGCGCAGGGGGAGGCGGCGCCTTCTGGCTCCTGTATGAGGGGAGGGCAGAGGCTGAAGCGGGAAAGTCGGCACTGCGAGCCCAGGCCGAGAGGCAGGGACTGGCTGCAGAGCTCACCCTCGAGCTGCTGTCCACGCTCTGAGTTTCCCGTTTCTGACCAGACCCGAGCCCTGCCCGCCCAGCCCGACCGGGATATACTTCCCGCTGCCGGGTCAGAAGCCTGGCCCGACTGGAGGTCGCCATGCTCCTGAAATCACGCCACTCACCCAGGATCGCTTCATGTGCCGGGCAGCGAACCCGGGCAACGGCGCTCTACATCGCCCTTGCCCTGGCGCTTCCCCTTGCAGCAGCCCCAGCCCCTGCCGCCCAGGAACTCCCGGTCACCGCAGTCTCCCTCTTCTCTTCGGGGGTCGGCTACTTCGAGCACCGGGGAAGGGTTTCAGGCGACGCCAGCGTATCCCTGCCCTTTTCCACCGCTGAGGTCGATGACGCCCTCAAGTCCCTCGTGCTGCGCGACCCGCAAGCGGGGGGACCGGCGGGCTCGCCATCGCTGTCCTATCCCTCCCTCGAGTCCGTCGACGAGGCCCTGCGCGGGCTCCGCATCGACCTTTCGGGCAATCCCGGGGTCGCGGAAATCCTCGCTCGCCAGAGGGGCGCCGAGATCGAGGTCCAGGTACCGGAGTCGGTCACCGGCCGCATCGTGTCCGTCGAAAAGCATGCCCAGGGCGCAGACAGGGCCGAACGCTTCACGCTAGCCCTCCTCACTCAGGCAGGTCTCAGGTCGATCCCCCTCGAGGGCATCGCGAGCCTCCGCTTCACCGACCCGGGCATCGCCTCGGACTTCAGCCGCGCCCTCGCCCTCGTGCTCGGGGCCAGGGACGAGGATCGCCGCCGCCTCGACCTCCGCTTCCCCGGCTCAGGAGAACGCGAGGTCGCAATCGGCTACATCGTGGCCGCCCCCGTCTGGAAGGCTTCGTACCGATTGGTGCTCTCCGGGGGCAAGCCCTGGTTCCAGGGCTGGGCCATCGTCGACAACCCCTCGGACATCGACTGGAAGGAGGTTCGGCTCTCCCTCGTGAGCGGGCGCCCCGTCTCCTTTGTGCAGAACCTCTACGCTCCTCTCAGGCTCGAGCGGCCGACCCTCCCCCTGTCCATCGCAGGCATCGCCGACGCGCGGGTCTTCGACTCGGGCCTGGGAGGATCCGGGGATCGCTCCGTCGAGGCCTCCGCACCATTGGCCCTGGGCGCGCCGCCCCCGCCCGCAGCGATGGCCATGGCCAAGCGGGCCGAGGCTCCCCGCGAAGCCTTTCCTTCCCCTACCAGCGCTTTCTCCGGTGCCGGGGCGGCCGTCGCTACCCTGGCCCGCTCCGCAGGCGACCAGTTCGAGTTCACCATGGACAAGCCCGTGACCCTCGAGCGGCGCCGCTCTGCCATGCTCCCCCTGGTAGCCGGAGCCATCGCGGCGGAAAAGTTCTCCATCTACAGCGCCGGATCGGGCGACAGCAACCCGATGCTCGGACTGAGAGTGTCCAACTCCCTCGGCATGAAGCTCCCCGCCGGTCCCATCACCGTCTTCGATGGCGGAAGCTATGCCGGGGACGCCCTCCTAGAGTTCCTCCCGGAAAACGAGAAACGCCTCGTCGTCTACGGCCAGGACCTCTCCGTCACCGCCAGCGACTCGAGTTCAAGCAGCCGCGAGACGGTTTCAGTCGCCATCTCGAAGGGCGTCCTCGTCTATTCACGAATGCTTACACTGGGCAGGACCTACGAGTTCCGCAACGCCTCGGCGACGCCCCGCCGCCTCCTGGTCGAGCATCCCCTCTCGCGCGGCGCCGAGCTCGTGCTGCCGCTTAAATTCGGCGAGAAGACCGCCTCGGTCTACCGCTTCGCCCTCGACCTGCCGGCAGGGGGGAGCCAGAAGCTCGAAGTGCGGGAGCGGAGCCCCATCGCCGAACGGGTGGTCCTGTCCGGCCTCTCCGGTGAGGGCTTTCTCACATATTCCAGCTCCCAGGAGCTGAAGGAGCCCCTCCGTGCTGCCCTGGCCAAGGCTGCGGCCCTCCAGGCGGCGGTGGAAGCGGCCAGAAGGAATCTCGCAGAGCTCGGAAGCAGGAGGGAAGAAACCGTCGCCGACCAGGACCGCATCAGGAAAAACCTGGAGACGCTCGGCAGCGACTCGTCCCAGGGGCAGCCCTATCTCAAACGCCTCATGGATTCGGAGGCGATCCTCGACGACCTCGCCCCCAGGATCAAGGACGCGCGAAAGGCCCAGGATCAGGCGCGTACTGCATTCGAATCCTATCTCGCGAACCTTGATCTCAGGTAGGAAGCGCGTATTTTCCTCTGGACGCGCTATTATTGCTATATTCGAAAAATGGGGTGGTTCATGCATGGATCAGACACCCTTCCGTGCTTGCGAATGAAAGCAGCTAATCTGCATTAACAAAGGAGAATCTGTGAAGCGTCTTGCGAAAACCCTGCTTGCGGCGACTGCCATGCTCGCCCTCGTATCCTGCCAAGGACTCCTGAACCTGGGAGGAGAAAAGCCTCCTGCCGGATCAGGCATCAATAATGGCACGAACACTGGAACCGATAGCGGAATCACGGTAACCCAGGTGGCAGTTTCCTCTACCCTGACTTCCGTTCCAAAGTCCATATCCGTTCAGGTACCCACCTCCCTCATTTCAACGTCGCCGGCAGCCCGCAGCCTAGGCGATGCAGCCCGCAGCGGAAACCATGACATGGACGGCAAGCCCTTCGGCGAAGGAATGGGAGCGCACTTCTGGGTCAAGAAGAGCCTCTGGGACACCCAGAAGCGGCTTGCCCGTGGCGCAGCCACCCTTGTAGCCCTGGACTCCATCATCACGGCCGATACCCTCGCACCCAGCGCCACAGCAGTCAGCGGCAAGTCGGTGAAATGGTCCGGCGAGCTGGTCGATGCGGTGAAGGCCCTCCTCCCTGCAAGTTTTGCGAGCAACGTCAAGTTCAAGAGCGAGGCCAAGCTCCCTGTAGTCGACAGCGTCAAGAAAGTCCCTGACTTTGTCTATTCCTTGGTCCCGGACACGGATCTCGTGAACTCCCCGACCTATGGCAAGATGGTGACGATCAGCTCCAGCGGAGAGGGCGATACCGACACCGAGGTCGAGACGCGATCCTTCTACTGGTCCGACGACAAGTCCAAGGTCAAGTTCGATGTCACGGCAACGGAGACGGGCACTGTGGTCGAGCAGACCTTTGTCGCCTATGACTCCGCAACTCTAGCCATGGCTGCTGGCAACATGAACAGCCACGGTACAATGAGCCTCGAGATCAAGGCCGATACTGCAGCGGCCGATAGCCACGGCACCTTCCTGACCTACGACTCGACCATCAACAAGGGTGATGGCGAATCCGACCTGGCCCGGGATGGCACAGTCTCTATCTCCTCATCCGGCTATGCTGACGACTCAGGCGGCACTGTGACCGATACCATCACGGTTACCAGCGGCATAGGCATCAAGGTCTACTACCTCAAGGAGGAGTTCGACACAGCCGGCAAACTGACCACTGCTTCGTATTCCACTGACGGAACCACCTATACCGTCCTCATCGACCCCACGACGACCTCCAATCCTGCCGAGAAAAAGAAGTACCAGGACAAGGCGGACATGGCAGTCCCAGGGGGCAAGGAAAACATGGGGAAGCTCGGAGACGAGGTGCGCAATGAAATCGAAAAGCATGGCGACGAGGATGCCGCCAGTCCTGTGGAAGCTGGTTCAGGCGGAGGGAACCCGGGCAGCGGTGAAGGGTCTGGCGGTAGCGGCGTCAATCCCACTCCTCCCCCTCCCGGCGCCGTGACAAGCCGACCTCAGCTCTACGAGATCGAGGAAAAGGGAATCACCAAGGGTGTCTGGATAGCGGCGAGCGACGCAGCCTTTGCAACTACCATAGGGACGGGCATAGCGAAAGAGGCAGGCCAGATCAACCTGTCCTTTGTCACAGCCCCGAAGGTCGACGACCCCTTCTGGATCGCCCCCCTGTCCAACAATACCGCAGATGCGACGAAGGCCATCGAGCTGAAGTACAAACCACGGAAGTGATTCACCCCCGAGGATAGCTCCGGCCATCCCCCACCTACTTCGGCCCGCGCTCGTCGCGGGCCGCTTTTTTGCGCCAGTCCTTTCATATAACCCCAGTAGCCCCCGCTTTTCCCTTTCGCGGAAGCTGGATATGACATATTGTCAGTCCATGTCGAACCGAAAAACCCTCCTGATCTACAATGCCACCGCCTGCAAGGGCAAGGCTGGCGAGCGGAAAGCCGAAATCGAGGCCCTCCTCCGTAGTCGTGGCCTCGAGCATGAAACACGCATGACCGAAGCTGTCTGGCACGCGGCAGAACTTGCGCGCGCCAGCCCCGACGAGGGTTTTGACGAGCTCCTTGTCGCTGGGGGTGATGGAACCATGAACGAAGTCGTCAACGGCCTCATGCTCGCCCGGGCAGAGGGGAAAAAGCTCCCCACCCTGGGCATCATCCCCGTCGGGCGCGGCAACGACTTCTCCTATGGGCTGGGAGTACCCGGCACCGTCGAGGAAGCCGCCGACCTCATCGCGGGCCGAATAGGCTTGCCCCTCGACGTAGGCTTTGTTAAAGGCGGCGATTACCCTGAGGGCAGGTATTTTGGCAACGGCCTCGGAGTGGGCTTCGATGCCCGGGTCGGCTTCGAGGCAGCCAAGATGAAGCGTGTGCGTGGATCGGCGGCCTATACCTTTGGCGCCCTCAAGATCTTCGCGACCTTCCCCGCTCCCGTCGCCGTCAGCTTCCACTCGGAGGCCCTCGACTTCGAAGGCTCCTGCCACCAGATCTCGATCATGAATGGATGCCGCATGGGCGGTGCCTACTACATGGCTCCTGGCGCCCTGGTCGATGACGGCCTCCTCAACCTCTGTATTGTCGGGGACGTCAACCGCTTCCAGATGGCCGCCCTCATCATGCGCTACACCAAGGGAAGCCAGGAGGGCCAGCCCAAGGTGACGATAGCCAAGGCAGCTTCGATCTCCATCGAAGCACCCATGGGAGGCCTCGCAGTCCACGCGGACGGAGAGACGATCTGTACCGATGGCCACTCCATCCTGGTGGAATGCAGGGCTGCAGCCCTCCGTGTCTACAAACCAGGACGGTGATGAAGCCTGGCATGAAGATCTTCAACCTACTCTGCCTCAGCTTTATCCGCTTCCTCGGCTTCTTCCTTGTCCGCCTCGACGCCAGCGATATGGTCCGTATCCCCCGCAAGGGTCCCTGGATCCTCGCAATGAACCATGTGAACTTCCTGGACGGCCCCCTCCTCCTTGTAAAGCTCTACCCGCGAAGGGTCATTGTCCTCGCCAAAAAGGAAA
>JBMOIK010000147.1:0-9054 GCA_049317365.1 Rectinemataceae bacterium
GTCGCGGGCGGCGAATGGGTAGGTGCGCACGCGAGACAGTATGGTTTTGAGGAGGGCAGACCTCCTGGAGGACAGGAGGACGAAGGTAAGGGAGCGCGGCGGCTCCTCAAGGATCTTGAGGAGGGCGTTGCGTGCCGATTCGTTCATCGCGTCGGCGTTCTCTATTAGTATGGTCTTCCTGAGGCCCCAGGGGGCCAGGCGTGCCCAGCCCTCTGCGTGGCGGACCATGGAGACGGGAGGCATGTCGGGAAGGATGCCTTCGAGCTTCCGGGCTGCAGCGACGATGTCGGTGGCTGCCTTGGCTGCGCCTTCACGCTCGCCTTCCTGCGCAGGAGAGGGCACAATAAAGGCAAGCCTCTCCTCGATGTCGGCTACGATGGGCGCTGCCTTGCCGAGCTTGGCCTCCTCGCCCTCCCAGAGGAGGGGGTCGAAGCGCTTGGTGAGTTTCCTGACGGCGCGGACAAAGAAAAAAGCTCCCGCCTTGCCCGGTGAGCGTACGAGGGTTTCGCGGGCTGCCGGAATCTCTTCGGGGAAGCTGCGCCTTCCGAAGAGGAGGAGGTCGGGGCTTGTCAGGGCGCGATGCTGGGCGCAGGAAGCGCAGGGACAGTTCCAGGCAGCCCTGTCGTCTCCCGCGCAGGACAGAACGCGGGCAAGCTCGAGGGCTGTCGTGAGCTTCCCCGAGGCGGGAGGCCCCGAGAAGAGCATCGAGGGAGGCAGGCTACCGCCCCGAAGGTCGCCCTCGAGGAGGGCCCTGACCTCCTCCTGCCCTATCAGGTTGTCGAACATGGATTGGTCAGGGCTTCTTTACCGGGATGCCGAGGGGAACACTGCCGGGTTTGGCCGGGCTGCCGCCGATGGATTTCATGGCCTTGTCGAATTCAGGCCCGAGGATGGGCAGGATGTTCTTTGCGAAGACCGAGTTTCCCAGGAGGGCCTTGGCGTCGAAGAACTGCTGGAGCTGGAGGGCCAGGAGGACGGCCGCGACGACGACAAAGCCCTCGGCGAGTCCGAGGGCCGCTCCGGCCCAGCGGTCGATGAGTCCGAGGTGGGCTGCCTCGAGGGCCTCGTGGAGGATCGAGGCGACGACCTTCACAATTGCGAAGGCAAGGACGAAAAGGACGATGCAGGCCACCACCTCGGGCATGAAGGTGAATTTGAGCTTCGTCCTGAGGAGGGCGGCTCCCCAGTCGTAGAAGAATACGGCTGTGGCGAGGCCGGCCAGGGGGGCCGCCACTCCGCCAAGCTCCCTGGCGAAGCCGCGCATGTAGCCCCTGACACCTGCGAGTGCCGCAAAGCCGAGGAGGATCCAGTCGAATACGCTCATGGTGTCGTCGCTCCTGTACGTTCGAGGATGGAAGAGGCGATGCTTTTTGCGGCCCCGGGATGGGTGATTCCCCTGGCAGCCGCCCCGGCAGAGGCAGCCTCGCCGGGGTGGTCGAGCCACTGATAAACTAATTGTGACAATCGCTCCGGCGTGGCTCCGGCCCCGGCGAGGACCCTGGCAGCGCCCCGGGACTCGAAGTACCGCGCGTTGTCGACCTGGTCGCCCCGCGTGCCGGCCCCCGCCAGGGGCACGAGGATCAGGGCTTTCCCGAGGGCACCGGCCTCCCACAGGCCACCGGCACCCGCGCGGGTGACCACGAGGTCGGCGGCTGCCAGGATGTCGGGCAGCTCATCTCCGATGTAGGGCATCGACCGGTAGCGCTCTCCGCAGGGCAGGCCCTCCGAAGGGGCTGCGCTGTTGGCCAGGCCTGTCTGGTGGACCAGGCAGGCGCGCCCAAGGATTTCCGGGAGGCAGGATGCTACCAATTGGTTGATCTGAAGGGAGCCTTGGCTGCCGCCCAGCACGAGTACCAGGGGGAGGCCGTCGGGGATCTTCAGGAAGGCCCGGCCCCGCGCGGCGTCTGCCCTGGCGAAGGCGGCGCGGATGGGGTTGCCGACCTGTTTGACACGTGGCCGGAGCGCCTCGGGCAGGGCAGCGCCCGTCTCTTCGTAGGCAGTGAAGACAGTCTCTGCGACGCGGGCGTTCAGCCTCGTGGCAAGGCCGGGGCTCAGGTCCGATTCGTGGGTGAACACCGGGATGCCGAGACCGGCGGCGGCCCTGCAGGGAGCTACGCTCACGTAGCCGCCCTTGGAGAAGAGGAGTGCTGGCTCAAGCTCACGGAGCAGCTTCCGCGCGGCCAGGTAGCCCGCGAAAACCCGAAATACATCCGCGAGGTTCTTTGCCGAGAGTTGCCGCCTGAGCTTGCCCGAGGGGATGGCAAAGAACTCCACGCCTGCGGCCTCGACCGCCCTCCTGTCGGAGTCCTTTGTGGAACCAATCCAGACGAGTCGGCCCTTGAAGCGGCCCCGGAGTTCCTCGATCACGGCAAGGCCCGGGTAGATGTGCCCGCCTGTGCCGCCTCCGGTGAAGGCGATCGAGGGGACTGATCTCACCGGCCCGTCCCTGTTCCTAACAGTTGTGCGAATGCGGCCAGGGCGGCGTCCGCCTTGGTCACGGAGCCATCGACGGCCTTCGCCGCGGCGAGGGTTGCCACAGGGTCCATCGCCAGGACCTTTTTAGCCAGGAGCTTGCCGAGCTGGACGCCTTCCTGGTCGAAGGAGTTGAGGTTCCAGGCAAAGCCCTGGAAGGCGACCTTGTTCTCGAAGTGGGCCAGGAGGGCGCCGAGGGCCCGCGCGTCGAGGCGGTCGCCGTGGATGAGTGTCGAGGGACGCTCGCCTGGGAAGTGCCTGGCACCGTTTTCGTCGGCCTTGCCGAGGGCGAAGGCCATGATCTGGGCGGCGAGGTTGGCGTTGAGCTTGCCGCGGCCCGTGGAGCCCTCGGAGCGGACATCGGCTGAAAGCTGGTTTTCGCGGAATCCTATGAATTGCAGGGGAATCGGATCCATGCCCTGGTGGAGGAGCTGGAAAAAGGAATGCTGGCCGTTGGTGCCGGGCTCTCCGAAGATCACCGGGCCCGTCGCGTAGGAAAGTGCCTTGCCCTCGCGGTTGACGCGCTTGCCGTTGGACTCCATGTCGAGCTGCTGGAGGTGGGCCGGAAAGCGGGAAAGGGCTTCGGAGTAGGGGAGGATGGCCGTCGAGGCCATGCCGAGGGCATTGCGCTCCCAGACTCCGATCATCGCGTCCAGGAGGGCGGGGTTCTTCGTGATGTCGGCGTTGAGGGCCAGGAGGTCCTCTTCGTGGGCGCCTTCGAGCAGCGCCGCGAAGGTCTCCGGCCCGAAGGCCAGCGACAACACCAGGCCTCCGACCGCGCTCGTCGAGGAGTAGCGCCCGCCTATGTTGTCATCCATGAAGAATGAAGCGAGGAAGTCAGCGCTCTTGGCCAGGGGGCTCGTCTCGCTCGTGACCGCGACAAAGTGCTTTGCCGGGTCGAGTCCCGCCGCCGCCAGGCGCGCGCGCACGAGGGTTTCGTTGGCCAGGGTCTCCTGCGTGGTGCCGCTCTTGGACACCAGGATAAAGAGGCTCGAAGCGAGGTCCAGGGAGGCGATGACCGAGTCTGCGTCGTCGGGGTCCACATTGGAGATGAAGCGCGCCGCCAGCGTGGCGCGGCCGGCTGCTCGCTCGGCGCGCTCGAGGGCGAGGTAGAGGGCGCGGGGGCCGAGGTCGGAGCCGCCTATGCCCACCTGCACGACCGTTGCGAAGGGCTTGCCGCTCGATCCACGGAGTTCCCCACAGCGGACCCTTCGCGCGAATTGGGCGGTCTTCTGGCGCTCGCCCTCGTAGAAGGCGCGGAAGTCGCGGCCCTCGCGGAGGACCGTGCCTGACAGCTCGCCGCGCGCAAGATGGTGGAGGACCATGCGCTTTTCGCCTGGATTCATGACTTCACCTGCAGCGAGGAGGCCGAACTTGGTCACGAGTTCCTGTTCGGCCGCGAACTCGGAAAACAGCGTCAGGAGGGACGCATCGACAGCCGTGGCCGCGTAATTGAAGGCCAGTCCCCCTCCCATCGGCAGCTCGCAGGATGCGACGCGTCTGGAGTCGAGAAGGGAGGCCAGCCCAGGAGACCTTGCTCCGACGAGTTTTTTCCCTGCCACTGTCGTATCGAAATCCATGAATCGAGCCATGTCTCCCCCTTTTCCCAGAACCATGGACATAGTACCCCTGCGGGGCCCCTTCATCAACCGTGGACCCTGCCGCCGGCAGGATCTCTGCCGCCGGCAGGGTCTCTGCCGCCGGCAGGGTCTCTGCCGCCGGGAGGCGCTGGGTGGCTGCGCCCGAGGCTGCGTGGACGAATCCCGGATTGGTCGCGCTCAATCCCTTCAGGAAACAACCGAAACATAAAGATGCGGAGGGAGCTCAATGGGTAGCAAGATCGGTCCCGTAGAAAGAGATCTCATTCTGGACGCGACCAGGAAAGAACAATCTCCAGTGATGCTCCACGCCCCCGGTCGGAGCTGGGAGTGCAGGATCGCGGGGGTTGACGCTGTAGCCATCGCCTTTGGAAAGGTTCAGGAACTCCCGCCCAGTTTCCTGCCCGGAGAACCTATCACGACCCGCATCAGTCACCAGGGCCAGGAGTTCGCCTTCGATTCGACCCTCCACAAGTCCATGGGGCACCTCATTTCCTTGAAGAAGCCCGAGGCCCTCTGGAGGGGACTCGAGCGTCGCTGGCCCCGCCTGGCTAGCCCGAAGGGGCTTAGGGTCGATCTCCTCCTGCCCGACGCGGCAGTACCAGCGCACTTTCCGAAGAGCGAGGTGTTCCGCGATCCAGGGCAGCCGGGCGAGGCGGGCGGCCTCGACCTGTCGAACCTCGAGGCCCTCGTGGCGAGCTTCAGGAAAAAGGCAGCAACCCTGTCTTCAGGTGCAGCCCTCCGCATGCTCCGGGAGGATTCGAGTCCGCCAAGCTGCGCCGAGGAGATCGCTGGCCTCCTTGGACGCATGCTCTTCGTGCCCTCGACGCTGGGCAATCCCTTCCCTGTCATGACGCCCTACGCAGACGACCGCCTCATCGTCCGCGATATGCTGCAGTCCCGCCGATGGCTCACCTCGGGCGAGCACGCCGCCCGCTTTGCTGACTTTCTCCGCGATCTCGCGGAGGAGGGAACAGCCTCGTTCATCATCTCTCCCGTTGTATACAATTGCAGTGTCATAGGCTTTGTCCACCTCCACAACGGGGCCGAGCGGGAGCGCCCCCTGGAGCGCGCTGCCCTCGACCTGGCCTGGTCCTTCTCGCGGCACTTCGCCTCCTTCTTGAAGCGTCATGGCTATTATCGAGACCAGGAGGGCTTCAAGGCCGAGCGGGCCGAGGTGCTCGACGCAACGCCTGTCGGGCTTCGCGTATCACTCGGCGCCCACTCGCCGCGACTGGACCTCGGCGCGCGCTTTGACCTGCGGCTCGCCTTTCCGAAGGGCGAATTGTCCTGCATGGCGCTGATCGCGCGCCATTACGAGATCGACGGCCGCAACCAGTATGGGCTTGCCCTTGAGGGACTGCCTCTGAAGACGGTCAACGCGCTGGCCCGCGGCTATTACGGGCGGCCCGAACTCGCCATTGCTGCGGGGGAGCAGGCGAGTGGGTATTGACGAGTACAAGCGGGTCACCCTCGGTGTGCTTACGGACCCCCGCATCATCGGCGCCGCCCTGGCGATCGTGGCAATATTAGCCCTGTTCCGCTTTGTCGGCGTGATCTCGCAGCGGAAGCCCGCCGCCCCGAAGGTGAAAAAGGCGAAGGTTCCCAAGGCTCCGAAGGCCCCGAAGGCAAAGAAGGGAGAGGCGGACTCGGAGATCGAGGACGATGAGGAACCTGGTGAACGGGGTTCGAGGCGACGCTGAGACTCTCCGCCGCCTCCATTCGAGCCTGCCCTCCCAGGGGAAACCCACGAGCACCCTGATTCTCCCGAGCCGGATCAGGGCCTTGAGGGCCTCTGCAACTTCGGCGCGCTGCCAGGCTGGGAGACTGGCTCCCCCAGGCACGAGGGGAGGGTCGAAGCCGCGCTCGCCACGGAGACGGGCGATGGCATCGGACTCGGTGAAGCGCCGTGGGTTTGCCTGGAGGAAGGACCTGATTGCTGCTTCGCCCTCAGGCTCTGCAAGAGCCTCGCCGGAGCAGCGGTCACAGCCCGAGCAGCTTCCCTCGGGTGCTGCTCCCAGGAGGGCAAGGAGGGCCTCGCGCCGGCAGCCCGAAACAGAACTCGCATAGGCTTCCAGAGCCGCCCCTCGCGTCCGCCCCTCGGCGCTGTGGAGGAGTATCGCCCGCGACTGCCCCCCGTCGCGGCCGGCACGCCCCGATTCCTGGAGGTAGGCCTCGACCGTGGCCGGCGCCTCCCAGTGGATCACCGTGCGGATATTTTTTTTATCGACGCCCATTCCGTATGCACAGGTTGCCGCTAAGACCCCCCCGTTGCTGGCCAGGAACCAGGCCTCGATCCGGCGCTTTTCCTCCCCGGCAAGTCCCGCATGGTAGAAGCGCGCGTCGAGACCCCTTTGGTCGAGGCGGAGGCGGGAAGCGAGGTTCTCGACGCCGCGCCTCGAACCTGCGAAGACAATGAGGGGTTTTTCCGACTCCGCGACCAGGCGTGCGAGGCTGCGCTGCTTCGACAGTGTTGGTACGACCGAGTAGACTATGTTTGGCCGGTCGGGATTGCCGGCCAGGAGGCGCCATGCTTCTTCGCCGAAGAGGCTTGCCGCGGTGGCTTTCAGCACCGCCGGGCCGGCGGTGGCGGTGAAGGCGGTGATGGCCCGGGGTTTCAGCGTGCGCGCGATGCGGCCGATCTCGAGGTAGGCGGGCCTGAAGGTCGAACCCCATTCGGAGACGCAGTGGGCCTCGTCGATGGCCAGATGGGCGATGCCGAGGTCGGCCAATTCTCCAGCGAGCTTGCCCTTTTCGAGGACCTCGGGGTTGGCGATCGCGATTTTCGCTTCGCCCGAGGCGAGGGCGGCGAGGGCTCGCCTGCGTTCTTCGGCCAACTGGCCGCCGCGGAAGGTCACACAGGGGATGCCCCCCTCCTCGAGGCGCCGCCGCTGGTCCTCCATCAGCGCGAGGAGGGGGTAGAGCACGAGGGTGGGGCCGTCGAGGAGGAGGGCAGGCACCTGGAAGCAGAGGGACTTGCCAGCACCCGTGGGCAGGACGACGACCTGGCGCGGCGGAGGCCGGTCGGGAATATCGTCAGCATTATGATGATCATTTCCGGGAGCGGACAGAGGGGTGGCCGGTAGATCCTCTGCTGCCGCCGCTTCCAGGATATTGGCCATCACCAGGCGCTGGATGGGGAAGAGCCAGGGGATGCCGAAGCGCTCGCGGGCGGTTTCAGCCACTGGGTCGGGCAGGGGGATGGCAAGGGGCTCCGTCAGGGTTTCGGCCAGCGGCTGCGCGGCTGCTTCGGGGGGCTGGTCGGCCAGGAGTCGGGGCGGGGTTCTGGTGTCTTCCATGATGACAGTACGCCCGGACGAAGCAGCCGCGATTGCGTCCGCAGGAGGAATTCCGCCCTGTGTGCTGGCTTATGCCTTGGCGAGCGACATGAAGCACAGCTATGGTTTCCATCGGCGCTGGCAAGTGGCAGGAGAACGCATACACTTAAGGTCATCCATGGAGGCCCCTCGATGAAACGTATCCGAATCGTTTTTTCACTTTTTCTGGTCATGGCCGCGGGTATCGCGATGGCTCAGACCCAGAGCATCAACGCAGAGCAAAAGGCCAGGGTCGAAGCCTGGCTTGTGAAATACCAGACCCTTGGTAGCGATTCCACGGTAATTGCCGCTGTCAAAGCCTTCAATGCCCAGCCTCCAGCAGAGCTCAGCGGCATGACCCAGGACAAATGGGCAGCGCTGGGCTCCCTGAGTCCAGAAGTCCGGAACCTCTCCAAAAATGCGCTCGCGGAGTATCTCAAGGCCAAGCGCGAGCCCGTCATCGCCGAGCTCTTTGTCTCGGGAGCCACTGGCACAAAGGTCGCCTTCTTTGGCAAGACGACGAGCTGGAACCACTCGGGCAAGCCCAAGCACGATGTGCCCATGTCTGGGAAGACCTGGATGGGTCCCCCCGAACTCGATGAGTCTTCAGGAAGGATCACAGTCCAGATCTCCTTCCCCATCCTCGACGGCAAGAAAGCCATAGGGACCATGGTCATCGGCCTCGACGTCGCCAAGCTCTAGAAAGGAAACACGCGCCTCTGCCCCCCTGGATTGGCATCCGGGGCGAGGAGGTCCTCGACGAAGCCAACGCCGTGGCGATTCTCGAGCCTGCTGGGATGTGAAGAATAGCCGACGAATGGCGCCCAAAGTGGATCGGCGCTCCCGTTGCCGGGATTATGTGCAAAGCACCTTCACGCCCCAGGTCCCGCAGGTCCATACCCGATATTTGAAGCCGGGCTTGCCATTCGTCGGCAACTCCTGTTCTAACAGGATTTGCTGGATCCTTAGAGGTGACAGCCTTGAGACTATGCCTCTTTGCCATGTCGCCTTGCTACAACGCCCCACGAAGCCCGAAAGTCATCGCGAAGTGCTGTGATATCAGCTGCGAACGCACGTGCATCGGCCTCGGATAGTGTTTCCGAGACATTGTAGGTCTGCATAACCCCGAATAAATCGGCTCGACCTTCCTACACCTTCGAGCACCGAAGGCCGCGCAAACAGGCAATCGCTCATAACCATAAAATACCCTGTCCCCTCGCCTCGTCCACAACGTCAACCCTGTCACTCCTAAAAGCGTAGCCCGAAGGGTTTTGGCCCCCCGTGTTCGTCAGCGGCCTGGGGTCCACGAGGGTTCGTCAGCCTGAAAATTCAGTCGCGGCCTCGAGGGTCTGACCCCATGGGCGCGTCACATCCTTCTTCGAGACCGCCTGAACTTTGGGTGGTTGCTTCGAGGGTTTGACCTTCAGAGCTCAACAAGGTCGCATCAGAAAGCTTTCTGCAATCCCGCTTGGCGCAAGACAGCATTGGCGGTATGTCGGGACTTGATTGTCGAATCGACAGGGAAATGCTTGTTGGAAATCGGCGAGGTCCAAATATCATGATCACCCTTGCCATGTCGGACAAAGGTGCAGCCAGCTGCGCTCAACAGCTTCTTGAGTTGTTGAGTGAAGTTTGCGCTCATTAGGCGAAGGCAATGGCCGGACGGC
>JBMOIK010000148.1:0-9028 GCA_049317365.1 Rectinemataceae bacterium
GATGCCTCAGCCGGCGCGGCGATGCCTCAGCCGGCGCGGCGATGCCTCAGCCGGCGCGGCGATGCCTCAGCCGGCCCTCCTCATCCTCCTTGCCCTGGCCCAGCCGGGAAATTTGACCGCCTCGTTGATCAGTATTGTGATGGCTCCGGTACCGAGGCAGAGGGCGAACTCCCAGGGGTGGAGAGGCGAGAAGCCGAAGATGCCGTTGAGCCAGGGCACGAAGACGATGACCGCGAGAAAGGCCAGGGCACCGAAGAACACCCATTTGACAGCGGGATTCGGCATGCGGAGTGTGGCGAAAAAGGAGCGCGTCCAGGAGCGGTTGGAGACGATCATGCCGAGGTTGCCGAACACGAGGTTCACGAAGGCAAGAGCCCGCGCCTCCCCCTCGCCGAGTCCGGAAGCGAGGGCCCAGGCGTAGATGCCTGCGACGAGGGCCAGGACCCCGAGTCCCTGCACCAGTCCGATGTAGATCATCCGCTTCCCGAAGAGGGGCTCGCTCTCGGGTCGGGGCTTCCTGTCCATGATCCCCTTTTCCTCGTCTTCCATCTCGAAGATCACCGAGCAGGAAGGATCAATTATGAGTTCCAGGAAGAGGATGTGGACGGGCATGAGGGCCAGTGGCATGCCGAAGAAGACGGGCAGGAGGGACATGCCGGCGATGGGGAGGTGCACCGAAAAGATGAAGGTCATCGCCTTCTGGAGGTTGTCGAAGATGCGCCTGCCGACGCGGATCGCGGCGACGATGGAGGCGAAGTCGTCATCGAGGAGGACGAGGGCTCCCGATTCGCGGGCAACGTCCGTGCCTCGCCCACCCATTGCGATGCCGATGTGCGATGCCTTGAGGGCAGGCGCATCGTTGACCCCGTCCCCTGTCATCGCGACGACCTCGCCGTTGGCCTTGAGGGCTTCGACGATGCGGAGTTTCTGCTCGGGAACCGCGCGCGCGAAGACCGACACGCCCCCGATGCGCGCCTTGAGGGTGGCCTCGTCCATGGCTTCGAGTTCGGGACCCGTTATCACTGCGGTAGGATCGGCCAAGCCGATCGAGGTGGCGATGTTGATGGCGGTGCCCGGATAGTCACCGGTGATCATGACGACCCGGATGCCCGCAGTCCTGCACTGGGCCACAGCCTCGGGGACGCCGGGCCGCACGGGGTCGCGGAGACCCATCAGCCCTATGAAGCGGAAGGTGAAGTCGTGCTGGTCTTCTGGAAGCTCGCCCCGGGCGTACTCAGCCGCCGCGACGCCAATGACCCGGAGCCCCTCGGAGGCAAGGGCATCGATATCCCTGCGGAGTGCGCCGATCCCTGCAGCATCGAAATGGCAGAGGTCGGCGATGGCTTCAGGAGCGCCTTTTGCCGCGATGACGAGGCGCTCGCGGTCGGGCGACTCCCATGCGTGCGACATTGCAAGAAGGTGGTCCGAAAGCGGGTATTCGCGGACGAGGCGCCAGTCGGCATGGACATGCTCCGTCGCAGCGAGGGTACGTCCTGCGACCTCGTGCATTGCCTTTTCCATGGGGTCGAAGGGATCGGCGGGGCTGGCCAGGACGGCGAACTCGATTATTTCATGGAATTTTTCCGGCAGGGCGGCTTCCCGGTCTTCCAGTTCGTGGAAGTTGCCCCCGCTGCCAAGCTTCGAGACTGTCATGCGGTTCATCGTCAGGGTGCCGGTCTTGTCGGTGCAGAGCACCGTCGCCGAACCAAGGGTTTCCACTGCGGCGACCCGCCTTGTGAGGACGTTGCGCTTCGAGATGCGCCAGGCCCCGAGAGCGAGGAAGATCGTCATGACTACAGGGAATTCCTCGGGCAGGGTCGCCATGGCCAGGGAAAGGCCGGCCAGGATGCCCTCGAGCCAGTTGCCGCGGCTCAGGCCGAAGACCACGACCACGATGACGCAGAGGGCCGCTCCGACGAGGCCAAAGGTCCTTACAATGCGGCCTGTCTGCTTCTGGAGGTTCGTCGAGCCCGTTTCGAGGGTCTGGAGGGCCTTGCCGATCTTGCCGATCTCGGTGCGGGCCCCGGTTGCCACGACACGGGCGATACCATGGCCCCTGACGATCATCGTGGCTGAATATATGGTCGGCAGGTCGTCGCCGCCGGGGCGTCCAGGCTCTGAAACGCCATCCCAGCCGCGCTTGCGCACCGGAACCGATTCGCCGGTCAGAAGGGATTCGTCCGCCGAAAGGTTGGTCGCCCTGAGGAGGACGGCATCGGAGGGTACCCTGTCGCCCTCCGATACGAGGATTATGTCATCGCGCACGACTTCGCGCCCCGGAATGCGGGTCTGCACACCGCCACGCACGACGAGGGCGCGGGGACTCGACAGGTCGCGGAGGGCATCGAGGGCCTTTTCAGTCTTGTTTTCCTGGTAGACAGTGATCCCGATAACCACGAAGACAAAGCCCAGGAGCATCAGTGCCTCTTCTGCGTCGCCCAGGAGGAGGTAGAGGCCGCCACAGACCAGAAGCAGGATGAACATGGGTTCCCGCAGCACCTCGACAGCTACCCGGAAGGGGCTGCGTCGCTTGGCCTGGGGGAGTTCGTTGTAGCCCTCCGCTCCGAGACGTTCCTGTACCTCGCGCTCATCAAGGCCCTGCAGGGCTTCGGGTTCGGTGGTGGGTGTCATGTCATGCTCCTTGTTCGTCCTCCGATCTCGTGGATCGCGATCGGGGCTTCCTTTCCCTTGACCATGATGGCGGCAAGCGGGGTGAGTGTGAAGGTCGCTGCGACGCCCCGGTCCTGGGCCACGGCATCGGAGACGATAACCTGGCCTGGGCCGGCGGCCGCCTGGAGGCGCGCGGCGAGGTTGACGGTGTCGCCGATGACGGTGTGGTTCATCATGCGTGGCGAACCGATGTCGCCTTCCACGAGGGGCCCGACGTGGATTCCAAGGCCGACCGCGAGGCCGTCGATCTCGGCCTTCATCCTCTGGCTGCGCTCGCGTATGGCCACTGCAGCGGCGACCGCGTCGACGGGGCGCTCGAAGATGGCCATCATCTCGTCCCCCACGAATTTGTCGACATAGCCCGAGCAGGCATCGACGATCTCCTCCTGCACGCCCAGGAGCCTGTTGATCACGTCGATGACGCGGGCTGGGTCGGTGCGCTCGGAGTAGGCTGTGAAGCCGCGAACGTCGGTGAAGAGGACACAGAGCACCTTGCGCTCGACCAGGCCGTGGCGGCTCCCGTCGTCGTTGGCCTTGCCTGCCCGCGCGCGGGCGACGCCGACGGTGGATTTCGAAACGTAGCGGGACAGCTCGAAGCGCTCCCGGAGGCCGAGGACCATGGCATTGAAGTGGGCGGCCATGGCGGCGATCTCGTCCTTGCCGGACACGGTGGCCTTCGCCTCGAGGTCCCCGGAGCCGACGCGCTCCATCGCCTCGGAGATCCGGCCGAGGGGGACGAGGACCGCACGCCTGACGCCGAAAAGCAGTACGAGGACCATCACGCCCAGCCCGAGGGCGATGAAGGCCAGGGCGATGACGCGGAGCCGGGCGTACTGGGCCTCGAGGAGGGCGAGGGTCGCGCTGAAGTCGAGCTTGATCTCAAGGACACGGACATCGCCGTCCGCGAGCTTCAGCGGGGCAAGGATGTCCTCTTCCTGCCCTTCCCGGACCACGGCCAGACCCTTGGCGTCGAAGGCCGCGACGATGTCGGCGTGGGAGGAGTAATCGGCGCCGATCTCCGAATCCGGATGGGAGATCTCCACGCGCATCGCCTTGTCCACGATGATGACCTTGTTGACACGGTAGTTGCCCGTGCTCTCCCCCAGGCTCTGGACGAATTCGAGGCGCCTGTCGATGGCCTTCTCGAAGGAGGGCTCGTCTCCGGTCCAGACCTGGCTCTCAAGGTCGTGCACGAGCCAGGAGCCCACCGTGCGCGCCATCGAGGTGAGCTGCACCTCCGAGATGCTCGAGACGATGCGGGGAAAGCCCCAGGCCGCGAGACCGAGCATGAGGGCGAGCCCGAGGCCGAATATGACAAGGAGCTTCCCGACGAGTTTCATGCTGCCTCCACCTGTATCATCCTGACGCCGGCCTCAGGGCTTGAGGAGGTTCTTCAGCCTGTCGCCAAGCTCTCCCACCGCCTTCTCGATGCCGTCCCCGATGCCCGAGGCGAGCTTCGAGATCGGATCGTCGGCGCCGTCGACGGCTTTCCTGTAGTAATTGAACGCATCCTGGGCGTCAGAGCCCAGGTCGGGGCGGGACTCCCCCCGCTTCGGGTAGACCCCCGACAGGATGCCTGCGTAGCCGCCGGAGAGCGACCAGGCCTTGAGCTCCTGGAGGCGGACGACCGGGTAGGGATGGCTCATCCAGGCCTGGTTGAGCATCTTGTGGAGGCCGTCCAGGAGGCTTTTCTTTTCCTCGAACTCGCGGGCCTGGGCGAAGAAGTCATTGAGGTTGACCTCC
This sequence comes from Rectinemataceae bacterium, assembly GCA_049317365.1. Classification (GTDB taxonomy): domain Bacteria; phylum Spirochaetota; class Spirochaetia; order Treponematales; family Rectinemataceae; genus CAIJMU01. The sequence goes on from JBMOIK010000148.1 coordinate 4,414, forward strand.
GCCAGGTCCTCCCCTCCGGCCATGCGCATGAGCACCGCGAAGCTGGGCTCCTCCGCCTGGGAGGCCAGGAGGCCGACACGGTCGGCTGTGAGCTCGCTTTTCCGGTCCCATTCCGCGAGGGCCGCCTGCAAGGCGTTCACCAGCACCTCGCCGAGGGGGATTACCCCGAGCGACGCGTTCGCCAAAAGCCAGGCAAGGGTCTTGTAGAGCGCGTGTCCGCTCATCAGGTGGCCGAATTCGTGGGCGAGGACGACCTTGAGCTCGGATATGTCGAAGCCCCTGACCAGGGAACTGTTAAGCACTATGAAGGGTTCCTTGGCGCCGAAGACGTGGGCATTGAAGAAGGGACTCTGCGTCACGAAGACTGCGGGCCTGTAGCCCCAGTCGAAGGTCTCCACCAGGTCGTCGACGAGGGAGTTGACCTTGGGGAACTGGCTGGGCCCGACCTTGACCGAGGAGGCGTAGTGCATGAGCTGCATCGAGCGCTCGGTGGTCAGGGAGATGAAGGTTCCCATGAGCTCGTCGAGGCCCCTGACCTGCCGAAGTGCCGAAAGGGCCGCCCGGTCGGCGGGATGCTCCCAGGCCACCGGATCGATGCCGGGGAAGCGGACGGTGTTCTTCGGAAGCATGGTTCCTCCTGCCACGATTATCATTATTCCCTCGGGAAGTGTCAAAGAGGGATGTCGGGTCGAGGGTGCCCCTACCCCGCTGTCTGCCATGGGATCCGAACCGCGCGTGGTTGCCACCCTCGATCACGATCGTAGTTGTGTCCTTCGGAAGGAGGGGCTTGCCAGGGTGGGGGCACCGCTCCTCCCCCCAGGTCTCATACGTTGCTTCCCATGACCGCACCGCCGATCATCGGGATCAGCCAGACGATCCACACGAAGATGCTGAACCTGTGGAAGGACAGGATGAGTTTCTCGTCCCTCCTCCTGAGCACGATGGTTGCCCAGATGGCGTGGAAGAGCATCAGGAGGATGGCGGCCATGCCGGTCACGCCGTGGATGGTCGACTTGAACATGCCTCCTGCGATGATTCCCATGGCGCCGGTACCGATGGTATCGCAGACGAGTCCGCACCAGAATGTGATGGCGTGCCACCACTTCAGGCACCCGCTGATCCGTTCGGCCCATACGCCGACGGTGTAGAAGGCGAAGGCAGCGAGAATGAAGGTCATGGCAACAATGAAGATGGGGCCAGATGCGTTCATTGATTACACTCCCATCTCGTCGATGCCGTGCTTCCGCGCGACATCCTCATAATAGGTAATGAGCTGGCGTACATAGTTCCTCTTTTCGGAATAGGATCCGGGGTAGAAGCTCCGCTTGAAGCCGTAGACGATGATGTTCTTGAGCAGCTTCGGACCGATGTCGAAGTTGTCGACTGCCAGGCGTATCTCCTTCGACACCGAGTTGTTGGACACCAGGCGGTTGTCGGTGCAAAGGGTCGTGGACAGCCTTCGCTCGAGCATCTTGCCGAGGGAGTGGTTGCGGATGTCGGTGAGGGCCGGGTTGGTCTGGAGGTTGCTCGTGAGGCATACCTCGATGGTGACGCGCTGGTCGGCTATGAAGGAGGCGAGCCTTTCAATGTAGGCATCCTTGTCCTTTATCCCGGGATCGGTGACCTTGTCGACGTCGAAGAGGAAGTAGCCGTGGCCGAGGCGGTCGGCGTGGAGGTCGGTTATGGCCTGGAAGATGCTCTCGGCTCCGTAGGCCTCGCCGGCGTGGACGGTCTTGTGCATGAAATTCTTGTGGACAAAGTCGAAGGCCTCGCGGAAATCGCCGGCCGGATATCCGGCCTCCTGACCTGCGATGTCGAAGCCCACGACGGGAATGCCCATGCGGTCCCGGATGCCCACGACGCCCCGAGCCACCTCGATGGCCCCGAGCTTGAGCACCTCGATCTGGTCGGAGTAATTGTGAATGGCGCAGAAATCGCGGTAGTAGGGGGAGTATTCCCCGGCGAACATGCGCATGGCGCAGGCGATGATGCCATAGTCGAAGGGCGGCATCCGTCCCTCGCGCACGGCGGGACCGGAGTTGAACTCGTGCTTGGCGCGCCTGAGTCCCTTGTCCACCGCCTCGAGGATGCGCTCCATGGTGAGGTCGCGGTTGTCCATGAGGAGCTGGGGGGCAAAGCGGGGCTCGATGTAGAAGACGCCCTCCGCGATGTTGTCCTGGGCCAGCTCGTAGGACACCCGCTCGAGGTTCTCCAGGTCGCGCATCACGGCGCAGGTGTACTGGAAGCCCTTGAGGTATTCGGGCAGGTTGGCGTAGCTGTCCTTGTACACCAGTTCGCGCATGCCGGACTCGGTGTAGGAGGGGAGCTCCACCTTCCCCCGCTTCGCCATGTCGATAAGCGAGGACAGGCGGAGCGAGCCGTCGAGGTGGACGTGGAGGTCGGTCTTGGGGATATCCCTGATGAAGGCGTCGGTGTAGCGTGTCATGGCCGGTTCCTCCCTGCGTCGCAGTGGGAGGAGAGTAGCCGAGTACGGGAGGCTTGAAAAGGCCACCACCGCAGGACCCGCCGGGGCCCGAAAAGGGCAGGCCGCGGAGCGGATGTCCTGTCGCGCTACTTCGCCCGCTCCACGAAGGTCCCGTCGCGCGTGTCGAACACGATCTTCGTCCCGATGTCGCAGAAGAGCGGCACCTGGATCTCGATGTTCGTGTCGAGCTTGGCGGGCTTGGAGGACTTGCCCGAGGTGTCGCCCTTGATGCCCGGCTCGCAGTACGTGATGGTGCGCACGATATTGATCGGGAGGGTCACGGAGACCGCCTTGCCTTCGTAGAAGCCGACCTCGACCTCCATGTCGTCCTCGGGAAGCATGTAGTCGGCGGCGTCGCCGAGGTCTTCCCTGGTAAGCTCGTGCTGCTCGTAGGTCTCGGAGTCGATAAAGACCCAATTGTCACCATCGAGGTAGGAGAGCTTCATGTGATGGTAGTCGATGGACACGTCCTCGAACTTCTCGCCCATGTCGAGACCGAGCTCGGAGGTCGAGCCGGTGATGATGTTCCTCACGCGCAGGCGCTTGACCTGGCCGTTGCGGCCGCCCTTGATGCCGAGCATGCGCTGGACGACGACGACATCGCTTCCGACCTTGAATACAGTACCGCCTTTGATATCTCCGGTCATGATCATGGTAATTCCTCACCTGTAAGTGGATTTGGCCAGCGGTTCCGGATACACGGGAGCCTGCCGGCCCCCGCCGCTTCACCGTCTCTGGCCTGGTTCAACGAAAAAGTGCGGTATCTTACCGTATCCTGCGGATGAGTGTCACCGGGTATGTCCTGTACCCGCGGATACAGGACAATCCCGCGGGTACGGTCGTTGATTATGGCGGGGCTTCCTTTACGCAGAAAGCTTCGATGGCGTATGATTTTCAGCATGATAACCATGAATCATGTTTCCACCGGAGTGAGCCTGGTTGAAATCGAGGAATCGGGCCTGCGCATTCTCTGTGGCTGCCCGGAAAACGTCTACAAGCTGCTCAAGATCGCCGGGGAGATCTCCTGGACGGGGTCAGGTGGGAAGACCTGGGAAACCGGGCCGAACGCCATCCTCCTGTCCGAAGTCCCCGTACAGGGCGGACATTTCTCCAACCTCATCGAGTTCCCGGTACTCCAGATGCTGTATCGGCAGGGGATGATCATTCCCGGCCACCCGAACAACAGTGGCCAGCGTCCCCTCATCGTGGGCTTGAAGCAGGACCTCGAATCGATGGCACACTATGTCCACCTCGGAAACTACGGACTTGTGGAGGTCGAGGCCCTCGAGGCGGCGGGGCTTTCGGCAGAGGAGGCACATGAACTCCGGAGGATGAAGCTGAAGTTCGCCTTCGGGAGCTTCCGCGGATCGGAGTCCCTCCTTGAATTCCGCACCGTCGAGGGGCCAGCCATCGAGCTCAGGGGCGGGGCCTTCCTCAGGAGGCTCGGTCCCAACCGCTATCAGTTCTTCCACGGGGATGAGGTGGCGGAAGTCAACCTCAACCTGGGGCCGGGAGAGCATTACGCCCGTCCCTACGAGCTTCCCTCCCGTGCAATTTCGAGGCCACTTTTCTCGGTCGTACATCTCGGGGAGGGTGACGGCTGGGATATCGCCCGGCCCTGCATGTCGAGCCTCGTCATGCATCGCGGCGAAGCCTGGCTGATAGATGCCGGGCCCCATGTCAGGGAGAGTCTCGAAGCCGTCGGGCTTGGGGTGAACGACCTTCGGGGTGTCTTCCTTACCCATGCCCATGACGACCATGTCGTTGGCCTGACTGCCCTCCTCCATACGGAACGGCGAATCTCCTTTGCGGCGGTACCCTGGATCCGCGCGACGGTCGAGGCCAAGCTGCGTGCCCTCGCAGGCCTTGACGGGACGGCCTTCCGCGAGACCTTCGAGGTTTGCGACCTTTCGGAAGGCCGCTGGAATGACCTTGGGGGTCTCGAGGTCTGGCCCTTCCTGTCTCCCCATCCGGTGGAGACAACCTGCCTGCGCTTCCGCGTTCAGGGCCACTCCGGCATGCGGAGTTATGCCCATCTCGCCGATCTCTCATCCGTTGCGGTCATCGAGTCGATGGTGACGGGGGACGCAGGCACTCCAGGGATCAGCCGCGAGGCGGCGGACAGGGCCA
>JBMOIK010000149.1:0-9027 GCA_049317365.1 Rectinemataceae bacterium
GAGTCCAGCCCCTAAATACGATTTCTTTGGCTGCGGGGACCTGAATAGTTACGAAGAAACTCCATGCCTACCGCAGCACCGAAGGGTCGCTGCCGACGATCGCCTCGGGCCTCATCACGACCGCCAAATCGGATGAGTACCGGCACAGCCCACTCCCGGTCTGGCTCGAGAATGCCACGGTATCCTGGCTCAGCTGGAAGGGCCTCCGTTGGTCACGCAGCATCGATGGCATCATCGCGACATTCCCTGGCTCAGGCGAGAGGGCCTATACCTTCGACACGCACGCGAGCTTGGAGAATCCAATCCCCGAGCCCCTTACCCTGCAACACGAAGTCATCCAGCGCATGTTCTCCGATGCCGTCCCCCTCACCGAACAGAGTCATATCCCCGTCTTCATCCCTGAATCCAAGGACCTCCCAGCGGGCATCTGGACCCTCTGGGAGCTCAGCGCATCGAACCAGTACGCTACACGATCGGCGGTCCATCCCCTGTTCTTTTCGGATGAAGGCGATCTCTTTCCTGCCTTCGCGAATGATCTCCTCATCAAGATTTCCCAATCCAGCCTTGGTGGAAAGATTTCAGGCACAGCCCGTTCAACCGAAGGGGATGATCTGGCTTCCCTGGCACTGAAGGCCGAGGAGGCGTTGGACGCCCGTTATGGTGAGATGGAAGCACAGGTCATCGAGACGACTGACCGGATACGGACCAACAAGGCTAAGGCCTTCGAGTTTCAGGCCCGGCAGATCGGAAGAATCGGGATCGAGTCCATTCGCAACTATCGCCTGCAGCGCCTGGATTCGGAACGCTCGGAATGGACCAGAAGCTATAGTGCCTCAGCTCGAGTGGTTCCCGACCTAGTCTGCCTCGTAGCCCTGAGGATCAGTCATGAGTGATTGGGTTCGGAAGATCATCGACCGTCTGACGCCAGCCAATATCCACCAAGTACTCGTGTGCGACCCTGACTGGCTATTCTCCTATGAGGTTGTAAAGAAAGCCTTCGAGGCCGAAGGATACGAGATCTTCTTGACTACCTCGGCCCTGGATGCCCGTCGACTCTACGAGCTTGAACTTCATGGCTGCAAGAAGCGGCGCCTTCTAGTCGTCGAATCCGCCTATTCGCCCAGGCCCGACATGGTTAGCGCGGTTCATGTCGCTACCATTGGCTATGCAGACCTCTTTCCCTACTTCGATGCAGCGGCACTCAAGGGGCTTTCCTATAACGCTCTCTGCTCGCTCCATGAACTCCGGCCCTACGAAATACTGGGCTACGATGGGACGATCCGCTTCCTCCTCGAGAACCTCTACCATGTCGATCTCCAGGCCCTTGAGTCTTCCAAGACCAAGGAGCGATGGCTGGCCGCGCTCATCGATGTAGTCTTCCATGAGGACGGCATGAACGCCCCCGTCCGTGAATATCTTTACCAGGAGGGCCGGGTACGTCTGGCCCCCTTGGGGAAGGACATACTCGAGAGGGAATCCCTTTCGGCATACCTGAGAGAATCCATCAAGGCGATGGCGACAGGCTCGGAGCCCGACTGCAACATTTCCGAGCCGCTCCTCCAAAAGGCCCTGAGTGGCCTTATCGTGCGTCGTTTTCTCGAATCGGAGCAGATTGGAAACGACTTGTATGAATCCCTTGATGCCAGGCAGAGGCTCTTCTTCCATGTCGACTCCGAAGAGGAATCGGGCCAACGCTTCGATTCGCTCGTCGCCCAGCTCGATGGCATCACCTCAGCGATCCAGGACGTCCCAACAGAATGGCTCGACCTGGGGCCACTCCTCGGAGAGTCCTACTTCCTTGCGCTCTCCGCGAAGAGTGAGAACAAGCTCGAACGCCTTGCTGCGTCCATCGAAGCCATCAACCAAAGGTTCCAGGACTTTGTCGATCGGTATTATTGGCAAATGTTTTCATTGAGCGGCACCCGAAGACCGCTCTCAGTGACGAGAGTTCTCGACTTCATGCGGGCACAGAGCGAACGCCGAAAGGCCCTGATCGTAATAGATGGCATGAATGTCTGGCAATGGCATCAGCTGAGCGTTCTGCTTGAAGCCGCGAACCTTCCGGTCAAGACGAGCGCTGTTTTTTCCTATCTCCCCTCGATCACCGCGTGGTCACGCCAGGCTCTCTTTCGCGGCGGGAAACCTGACCTTTCCGTGGGGACGGAGGTCGAGAAAAAGACCTTCTCCGATTACTGGCAGAGCCGCGGCTACGCTGAGAGCGAAATTGCCTATGGCCGCTTTGATTCCATGACTCCCCTTGAACTATCTTCTTACCCTGGTGTTGAGGCAATAGGCGCTGTCTGCACGGATCTCGATGATTTGATGCATGGTGCCCTTCTTGGAAACGCGCAGCTTTTCCAGGATAGCTCCACCTGGATCCAGAAGACGGGGATCGTCTCTGCCATCCGCCTTCTTCTCCAGGCCGGTTATCGCTGCTACGTGACCTCCGATCACGGCAACATCGAGGCCCGGGGCATTGGCAGCCTCCCGATGAAAACACGCTGTCTTTCCAATTCCCGGAGCAAACGCCATATCGAGTTTGCCACAGCCGATCTGGCAAGGGACTATATGCAGGCCCATCCAGACATGCAGCTAAGTCAACGGGAAGCCACGGTCTTCTTGCGCGACACCTCCGCGTTCGTCAGCGACTCGCTCGTCGTAACCCATGGCGGTAGCCACCTACTCGAAATGCTGGTGCCGCTTGGCATTGTGGGGTAATCATGGCTGAGAAAACACGATTCATCGGCATCAACCAGAATATACCTCTCAAGCTATTGGACAAGCACCTTCGCCTCTTCCTGCAAACAGGAACCGTGGATCGCACGTCTCTGAAAGAAGACATGGCACTCGTGTATGAGGGAAAGAACAGGGCTGACAAGGGATCTCTATTCGCCTGGAGAATCCTTACCCATGACAGGGTTTCTTTGGACTATATCAAGAAGGCAATTGGCAACGAAAAATATGCCAAGCTCAAGTCTACGGACCGCTCCGCGCTTATCCTTGCCCTCCTGGCTGATGCCTACCCGATCTTCTATGACACGCTCGGCATACTCTCGAAAGTCTACAGGGTCCAGGAGCTTGTCAGCCGTGCATACGTCGCACAGAAAATCGGTGACCTCTATGGCTCAAACAGAACTCTAGATATAGCCCTGGATGCCATATTCCCCATGCTTATCGATCTTGGCGTCATAAGTCGGGAGAAGAAAGGTGTCTACAAGGCAGTCGCCGGAGTCGAACTCGTCGATGAGCGTGTAGCCGAGCTCTTCGTAGCCAGCGGAATCCGCTTATCAGGCGGCAAGCACATCTCCCTTGACGACTTCGAATACCGGGACTGGCACTTCTTCTTCAAGCCATCGATGCCGCCATATAAGTCGCAGAGCATCATTTCGGTGACGGCGACGGGGGGGAGGCAGGGGTATGTGGAGATGCGAACGTGGAATTTGAAATAACCATTCCGCCCGACGCTGAAGGCTATACAGGCCGCGAATGCCCAGAGTGCAAGAAGTATTTCAAGATCAAGTTTGGCACAGGACTTCCTGACCAAGTGCCATGCCATTGTCCCTACTGCAATCATATCGGTCCACAGAATGAGTTCTGGACAGAGCAGCAGCTTGAGTATGCCCGGTCAATCGTCCTGAATAATGTCACAGGCAAAATGCTTTCGCAGCTTAGGACCATGGAGCGAAAACCTGATCCTAATGCCTTGTTTTCGATCGGAATAACCGTTAAGGGAAGTCCAACTCCGATCGCCTACTACGCCGAGAAGGACCTTGAGCAACGAACCACGTGCAATTCGTGTACTCTTCAGTACGCAATCTTTGGGACGTTCGCCTTCTGCCCCGATTGCGGTACCCATAACTCACTCCAGATATTGGAGGCCAATTTCGGCATCATCGAGAAGATGCTCGATCTCGCTGAGACGCTTGAATCATCGTTGGGCAAGAAGCTGATTGAGAGCGCGCTTGAAAATGCAGTATCAGCTTTCGATGGCTTCGGTCGAGAGACCTGTAGCCGGCTTGACTCCAGGATTTCTTTCCAGAATCTTGTAGCGGCCAATGACAAGATACTCAGGCTAACTGGCAAGGGTCTTCTTTCGGCCATTGGCGATGACGACTGGTCCTTCATTCTGGTCCAATTCCAGAAGCGCCACCTGATCGCTCACAAGATGGGCGTAATCGATGCCGAGTATGTGAAGAAGACAGAAGCGTCCGAGTCCGAGATCGGCCGGAGCATTTCCATCTCCAGAGAGGACGTGGCTAGGTCAACAGGGATACTTTCCCAGATGGCGGGCTTCTTGTACCGTGTGGCGCAAGACCATACCACTGATCCTGAAAAACAGGATCTGCCTTAGCGCTTTCATGGAGGCAGATTACCAGCTTCCAATCGTCTTAACTACTGCTATTGAATCCCCATTCACCAAGGTTGCATCCCGGGGAATTGAATGAGCAATTGCATGTAGCGGAACATCACGCATTGGCTCGGTCGGTCATAGCCGAGAAAATGCGTGAGCTGATGAACATGCTTCATTGCAGGGAAAGGAGGCTGCATTTTCTTACTTTTTAAGCCTGCGAACGGCTTCATTTAGCCAGTCGAAGAAGCCATGTAATGGATATTTGCTTCTATAATAAGCCTCCGTTTTCTCTGCCTCGCGGACTCGTCCAAGTTGTATTTCCTCTTCAGTCCAGTCTCCAGCCCATACAACTTTCCCATTCCTAATTACGTAATGGGAGCGGCATGGAAGTTGCCAGTTGCCAATCGACGGCCATAAAGAAGGCCCTCTACGGGATTCACTGAAACGCCAGTCGGTTGGGCTGAGCGGAGTCACGACTTTGGTACCGCAACCGCAGGCGCATAGATGAGCTGCCACCCCATACTCGAGTGAGACATAGAGGATGCCCGGCTCAAGATAGGATGGCATCAAGGTGACATGCTCAGTTCTCAAGGTTGGCATTCAGTGACTCTCCTGCGGTCGCTAGGTCCATGACCCCCATGAGGATTTGGTAGTGGTTTTCCTCGTCGGCGTAGAAGCCGCGGAGTTGTTTGAATCGAATCACAGCGAGGGCAGCGTTCAATGCGTTTAGTTCGCCAATCTGAATGTGCGTGCGATATAGGCCGGCTTCGGAATCACTGAGATCGGCGAGGCCCTGATCCCGCACCCAGGCGGCTCTCTCCGCAGGGTAGTATGTCGTGCGCAGAAGGCCGGTGAGCCCTGTCTCAATCTTGCGGAGATCCATGCCGACATCGATAAAAGGGATTCGAAGGGACATGAGAAGATCAAAAATCCCGGTGCGAGAACTCCCCTTGTCGACACAGACAAAGGCGAAGGTTACTCCCTCCATCAGGGCGGCCGAGTCGCGGTCGATATAGGTGGCGGAGAAGATGAGGCCATTGCGGAATGGCTGGTATCGGTCGCGGTAGATATCCGCTTTCTTCTTCGAGAATTCTGCCTCATCTACCTTTCCTGGGGATCGAAAGGCGTTGTGGATATGGTAGTCATCGGGGTCAAAGCATCTGATCTCACGGATAGGGGTTCTGACGAGGTAGTCGAGAACGTAAGCTCCTGTACCTCCTAGGCCGATGATAGCAACCTTATCGTTGTGCAGTTTCGCTGATAGCTCTCCAATCTCTGCTCGGGATGTTAGCGAGTCACGGAGCAGAAACACGCTATCCTCCTCCTCCTCGTCAGGCGGCGGTGCCTTAAACGTGAAGGGGGTCACGTCGCACTTCTCCGTAGCTGGTCCAGCAATGAGAATCGAGTAACTTTCGACTTTCTCGTAGAAGTCGGCAAAGCCGTTCTGAGGCTTGTTCGAGAGCTGCCATGTGACCTGGACATCGCTCGCTCGCTCGCTTAGGGATAGCGTGGCTGCTCGCGGGTTCAGGTTGGCGACGGGTGTCCCATCCACGTTGTAGGGCTTCCCTCCCGCAAAGAAGACCTGATGATCCTCGAGCTTGACCATATCATTCGTTGGAAAGACGAGCTTCACGACAAAGGCGCCCCACTTGAGCTCGCGCGCCTCGTCGAGATAAGGAATATCGCGGACGACGAGGTAATTGCTGTCGAACGCGATTGCATAACCTTTCTCAGCGAGGCGCCGGATGTCGGCGTTATGACTGACCAGTCTGCGATACATTGAACACCATCCCTTCCTTGACCTTGACGGAGCCGCCGGGCGAAAGAGTCCCCTCCGGCTTGTGTCCTTGTCCGCGCTTGTACTTGACTGAATAGCTGATTTCCGGGTGATTCGGATAATCGGGGAAGGCGAGAGTCACTACCTCGGCATAGGAAATCTCCTCCTTCGGCCATTGATGCTGGGTAGCATCAACAATGATGGTGACCGTTTTCTCATGGTCGTTGTTCGACATAAAAGTCTCCTTTCGTGCGGATAGATTCCGCATCATCTTCACTGGAGCCATGGCTTTTCCGTGGCTCTCCTTTGGGGTAGCGCATCCCAATGGACACGCTTTTTGTCGCTTGCAGAAGACCAGATAGTCATCTACAATATGACGAAGTGTATAGGATAGTAGCAAGCAGCACCTATCCTTTTCGTCAATGAAAGTATATACGTTTTGTATAGTCGGAGTCAAGGGTATGGAATTTGGGGAGCGGCTCAGAAAGACGAGAGATGATAAAGGCTTAAGTCAGCAAGACTTAGCAGAACGTGCGGGAATCCAGGCTTCGGCCGTATCCCATTTTGAGCTGGGGAGAAGATTGCCGTCCTTTGACAATATACGTCGCCTCGCGGATGCACTCAATGTGTCATCTGACTTCCTCCTGGGACGGGAAGATGTCATGAAAGTTGCAGGGCCCGAGGCGGCAGCATTATTCAGGGAATACAAGGAACTCTCATCCGAAGACCAGCAGGCTCTCAGCAAGTTTGCTGAACACCTCGCCGCACAGAAGAAGGAGAAAGACGCGAAGGGGAAGTCGTGAGCGTCGGCATCGATCGAGCTATTGCCGATGCAGAAGCGAACCGGCAGCTCACCCAGCACTATCCAGTCCGACCAATTAATCAACCTGTGGATCCCTTCGCGATTGCCGCATCTTGTGGCATCATTGTTCAGCCCATGGGTTCTCGTACGCCGGGCATATCCGGTTGCCTGATGCTCAGCGATGGGAATTTTGGGATTCTCTATGCTGGTCACCTACCAAACGACGGGTATAGGCGCTTTACGGTCGCCCACGAGCTCGGGCACTACTTTCTGGAGGGACATCTCAAGAAGCTCCTCGCAACGGGTAGTCACAGCTCACATGATGATTTCGGTGCGGGCGATCCATTCGAACGTCAAGCGAACCGCTTCGCGTCTTCGCTGCTTATGCCTGAGCCTGAATTCAGCCAGGCGCTCTGGGACACTGAGTTGGATATATCAGGAGTTCGTTCACTCGCAGAACGCTTCAATGTCTCCCTGACAGCTGCAGCAATAAGGATGGCTGAGCTTTCGGAAAAGGCGGTCGCTATCGTTGTGAGCAGCGGGATGATTATTGAATACTGTGTGATATCCAAGGTCCTCGAGGAGGTACCGCGGCTAAAGCGGCCTGCACGCAGCGAAGCTTTGTCTCATGGCACTGCAACTTTCCGGCTCAATAAGCGTATTCAACAAGGTGATAGTTGTTCCTGCCTTTCAGATACCAGGACACTCGATGACTGGTTTGAAGGTATTGCTGATCTGGAGGTTACGGAAGAAGCCCTGCACCTCGGCAGTTATGGGAAGACGCTCACAATTATCTCGTGCGATGAAGATCTCGATGAACTGATGGAGGATGAGGAATAGGCTACTAAAGGTCCATTTAATCATAATTATCTTGATCTCATCGGTTTGCGCTCAAATGCATTCAGCCTCTACTGCTATTGGAGACCCACTCTCACAGGAGGTATCCAATGCAGAACCTGTCCCCATTCCCCGCTCCCGTCAGGGAATTGCCACCCACCATGCCCGCCGTCCCCGAGATCCGAAAGGAAACAGTCCTCGACTTCCTGAAAGCTTTCGGCCTGGCCACCCAGCTCACCGAATCCGAGAAGCTTCAGTTCATCGAGATCGCGCAAGCATTTGGCTTAAACCCATTCAAACGGGAAGTGCACGTAGCCGTCTACGGCGAGGGCGAATACCGCAAGCTCTCAATCATCACCGGCTACGAGGTCTATCTGAAACGCGCCGATCGCACCGGCAAGCTCGACGGCTGGCGTGCTTGGATCGACGGCGAAGGCGAGGCTATGAAAGCCATGGTCGAAATCCATCGCAAGGACTGGTCGCAGTCCTTCGTACATGAAGTCTACTGGCGCGAGGCAGTCCAGAAGAAGCGTGACGGCTCCCCGACCTCGTTCTGGACCAAGCAGCCCCGATTCCAGCTCAAGAAAGTCGCAATCAGCCAGGGCTTCCGCCTTGCCTTCCCGGACGAACTCGGTGGCATGCCATACGACGCCGCGGAGCTCCCCGACGCCGAAACCATCGCCCCATCTACACCCATGCCCGTCGAAACGCCGAAGTCGGTCCAGCCGTCCACGCCCGCCCCAGCGATCTCCCTGATCCGCCAGGTCGATGTTCCGCCTGCACCCGTTTCCCGACCCGAGCCTCGCAGCATCCCCGCTCCCGTCTCTGTTCCGGTGCCCATCGTGGCTCCTGATCATCCCTTCGGCTCCCACGACCGCTATCCTGATGAATCAGCCGATGCCCTCTTTGATCGCCTGGAATGCTACATGGACAACAACTTCGAGGCATTCACCGAGAAACATCGGGAATGGGTACTCGACAAGGCCCGCAAATCGCGTGATCGCGAGGGCGTCCTGAAGATGATCGGCTATGCCGAGAAAGTCATCCGCAACGTCAGCGCCGTCGCTGGCGCCACCGCCTGATCCACCACCAAACCAACGAGGACCCAACCCCCATGACATTCCTTGCAGCCCAGAAAAAGATGCAGACGGCGTGGAAGCTTCAAACCAAGACACTTCCACGCCTGGCCAAGACGCCGGGGCTCTACTGCTCCCGCATGTTCCCCTTCTGCCTTCCCCTTGAATTCGCGGCGCACAACCT